>NZ_JBSFPT010000001.1:0-267322 GCF_053588335.1 Microbacterium sp. NPDC003461
CGACCCGCTTCGACGAACTCGCCATCACGTACCGCGCCGGCGTCACCCTCTGCGCCATCCTCACCTGGGTCCGACTATTGGGAGACACGCCCTAGGGCGTGTCTGACAAATAGTTCGGTGGCGTGCTGGGAGGCTGTGGTCGTGTCGCGGTTTCAGATGCTCTCGGATGCCCAGTGGTCGTTGATCGAGGAGATGCTGCCCCGTCCCACGGGGCGTAAGGGGCGGCCGTTCTCCGACGCCAGGCTGATGGTCGAGGGCATCATCTACCGGTATCGGTGCGGGATCGCGTGGCGAGATCTGCCGGAGGTGTTCGGGCCGTGGCAGACGGTGTGGACCTGGCATCACCGCATGGCCGTCGAGGGAACCTGGGACAAGGTGCTGGCCACGCTCACCGCCGCCGCGGACGAGGCGGGGCTGGTGGACTGGTCGCTGTCGGTGGACTCCACGATCGCCCGCGCGCACCAGCACGCGACGAACACGAAGCGCCTCACAGGGGGCTGGATCGAATTACACGAATCTTCGCGTCGAGCCGCTTGATCACGCGGTCGGCCGCTCCAGGGGTGGCCTGTCGACGAAGATCCATCAGCTCGTCGACGGCAACGGGCTGCCGCTGGTTGCGCTGCTGACTGCAGGGCAGGCCGGCGACTCGCCGATGTTCCTGCCGCTGATGGGACAGCTGCGCGTGGCCCGTCCGGTCGGTCGGCCCCGCACTCGCCCGGACGCGATCCGGGGCGATAAGGCGTACTCGTCCCGCGCGATCCGCGGGCACCTGCGCGCCCGCGGGATCAAGGCCGTGATCCCCGAGCCGTCCGATCAGCAAGGGCATCGCAAGCGCCGCGGGTCACGAGGCGGCCGCCCCGTCGGGCTCGATGCGGCCGACTACAAAGGCCGCAACGTCATCGAACGCCGCTACTGCCACATCAAGCAATGGCGAGGACTCGCCACCCGCTACGACAAACTCGCCGTCGTTTACCGCGCCGCCGTCATCCTCAACGCCGTCATCGCCTGGACCCGGCAATTGTCAGACACACCCTAGGTCAGGGTCGAACGCCCTGCCGCTGCCTTGCGGCTCGATGACCACCTGGGCCAACGCTCCCGTGGCCGATAGAGTCGGGCCATGAAGGCAGACCCCGCTGTAGGTGGTCAACGCACGCGCTGTGACCAGCAGGTCGCGATGGAGACCGCGTTCGCGGGGCCCGAGAAGATCCGGCAGCGGATCGGATCCGTCGACGCTGGCGCGATCGCCGCGTACGCCCCCGACGCCTTCGCCGAGGCGTTCGCGCAGTCGCCGGCCGTGCATCGCTTCCCCGGCTCGATGGCCGGGCGCGTGCAGGCCCTGTGCCGGGCGCTCGTCGACGACTGGGGCGGCGATGCCGCCGAGCTGTGGACGCGAGACGATCCCGACGGGCCGACCGTGCTCAAGCGACTCAAGGCGCTTCCCGGCTTCGGCGACCAGAAGGCGAGGATCTTCCTCGCGCTGCTGGGAAAGCAGTGCGGCTTCGCGGGCGAGGGCTGGCGCGAGGCGTCGGATCCGTACGGCGAGGAGGGATCGTTCCGCTCGGTCGCCGACATCGTGAGCCCGGAGTCGCTCACGAAGGTGCGCGAGCACAAGAAGGCGATGAAGGCCGCCGCCAAGCAGCAGCGCTGATCCGCGCGCCGGATCGGATGCCGGCAGGAGACTTGCGTACCTGGATGCAATATCGCAGACTTGCGCATGCAGGCTCAACTGCTCAAACGTGAGCCTCAGAGGGCAAGGGAGTCGGATGTTCGTCGTCACGGCCGATCAGCGCAACAGCCAGGAGGGCACCGACCTCGTGCCGGCCGCGCTCGACGCCATCGGGCGGATTGGCGCCGACGCGCTGCCGTTGCCGGCCGAGCGAACGGCCGGCGACGAGATCCAGGCTCTCGTGGACGACGGTGCCGTCGCGCTCTCCGTCGCCCTCGCGCTCACCCGCACCGGGCACTGGAGCGTGGGGATCGGCGTGGGCGCCGTGGAGACCCCGCTGCCCGAAGTGGTGCGCGCCGCGCGCGGCGCCGCTTTCCTGCACGCGCGCGAGGCCGTGGACGACGCGAAGGGCTCGCCCACCCGGCTCGCGCTCCGCGGCGCCGAACCCGAGGCGGCGGCCGACGCGGAAGCGCTGCTGCGGCTGCTCGTCGAGCTGCGCGATCGCCGCAGCGACGAGGGCTGGGAGGTGCACGACCTTCTCGCCGAGGGGCTGAGCCAGCGCGAGATCGCGCGCCGGCTCGGGATCACCGAGAGCGCGGTGAGCAGGCGCGTCCGCTCCGCCGCGCTGCGCACCGAAGAGGCCGCCGTGCCCGCACTCGCCCGGCTGCTGGCGCGGCTCGACGCGCTCGGGTGACCCGCCGCGGCCGGGCCCGGGTGCGTCGGAGCCACGTGGCACACTGAGCCGCATGGCCCTGCTCGACCTGCACGATGTCGTGATCGGCGCGATCCTCGTGACCGCGATGGCGGCCGCCCTCGTGCTCGTGCTCGTCCGGCGGCGCCGGCCGGCGTCGGGTCCGCTGCTCGCCGCCGCGATCCTCGTCGTGCTGTCGCTTCTCACGGTCGCGATCGTGCCGCTCGCCGTGCCTGTGGCGCTCGTCGCGGCGCTGGCGGTGCTGGCCACGGCCGTCGCGGTCCTCGGCGGCGACCCCGTCGCCCGCCGCGTGCTGGCGTTCGCCTCGGACGACGGCGTGCGCGAGGGACCGCACGGCGGCATCCTGCTGCGTGCGCCCGGCGGCGGCGGGCAGGGCGCGCCCGAGGTGATGCGCGGCGGCGTGACGATCGGGTACCTGGAGCGCACGGCCTCGGCGCTCGCCCTGATCGTCGGCTACCCCGAGGCGATCGCGGTGGTCGTGGCGATCAAGGGCATCGCGCGCTTCACCGAGCTCGGCTCACCGGAGGCGCGCGAGCGCTTCATCATCGGCACGCTCGCCAGCCTGAGCTGGGCCTGCCTCACGGCGGCGACGGTGCGCCTCGTGATCGCCTGAGCGGACGCGCGGCTGCTCAGGCGGGAGGGAAGACGGCGACGCCGTACCGCCGGCGGATGATCAGCTCGGCGCGGTCGCCGTCACGGTCGATCACGGCGCCGATCAGCTGCTGGTGCAGTTCGCGCACCTCGGGCGGCACCGCGGTCGGCAGGGTGCTGCTGTGCCGCATCACCCACCGCAGGGTGTGGAAGACGTCGCCGCGCAGCGCGATCAGGGCGTTGCCGCAGCAGGCGACGAAGTGCGCGGTGACGGCCGCGCCGGCCTCGATGAAGGCCTCGGCGTCGTCGACCTGCGCGCTCGCCTCCTCGAGCAGCTGGAGGGCGGTGGCGCGCTGCGCGTCGGTCATGCGCAGCACCGCCATGCGGGTCACCGCGCCGTAGAGGTACCCCGCGTGCTCCATCGTGTCGCGGATGCGCTCGGGGGTGATCTGCGCGACGCGTGTGTAGCGGCTCGCGGCCATCTCGACGAGGCCGGCGCGCTCCAGGCGCTGGATCGCCTCGCGCACGGGCATGCGCGAGACGCCGAGACGCTCGGCGAGCTGCTGGTCTCGTAGCGCCTCACCGGGGGCGAACTCCCCGCGCACGATCGCCTGGGCGAGGCGATCGAACACCATGTCGGACAGGCGGGGGGCGGACGAGAGCGCGATGGGCGCGACGGAATCGACGGGCATGAACAGTCCAGGGAGGGATTGGAGATCGGTCACGCGGTGCCTTTCGGGTCGGCGCCGCGCGCGCTGATCATACCCCCACGCGGTTACGCGCCGCTAAGCCTTTCCGTGAGAAATTCCCGGAGGCGCTCCAGCGGCACCCGCTCCTGCGCCATCGTGTCGCGGTCGCGCACCGTCACGGCGCGGTCCTCGAGCGAGTCGAAGTCGATCGTGACGCACAGCGGCGTGCCGATCTCGTCCTGGCGGCGGTAGCGGCGGCCGATGGCGCCCGCGTCGTCGAAGTCGACGTTCCACGTGCCGCGCAGGTCGTCCGCCACCTCGCGCGCGAGCGGCGAGAGGCGCTCGTTGCGGCTGAGCGGCAGCACCGCCACCTTGACGGGCGCGAGGCGCGGGTCGAGCTTGAGCACCGTGCGCACGTCGGTGCCGCCCTTCGCGTTCGGCACCTCCTCCTCGGCGTAGGCGTCGATGAGGAAGGCCATCATCGAGCGGGTCAGGCCGAAGGACGGCTCGATCACGTAGGGCACGTACTTCTCGCCCGAGGCCTGGTCGAAGAACGACAGGTTCGCGCCGGAGTGCTCGATGTGGTTGGACAGGTCGAAGTCGGTGCGGTTGGCCACGCCCATCAGCTCGCCCCAGCCCTTGCCGGGGAAGCCGAAGTCGTACTCCACATCGATCGTGCGGTCGGAGTAGTGCGCCCGCTCGCCGTCGGGGATGTCGAGCTTGCGCATGTGCGACGGGTCGATGCCGAGGTCGACGAACCAGTCCCAGCACGCGTCGACCCAGTGCTCGAACCACTCGGCGGCCTCGGCCGGCGGCACGAAGTACTCGATCTCCATCTGCTCGAACTCGCGCGTGCGGAAGATGAAGTTGCCCGGCGTGATCTCGTTGCGGAACGCCTTGCCCACCTGGCCGACGCCGAACGGCGGCTTCTTGCGCGCGGCGGTGACGACGTTGGCGAAGTTCACGAAGATGCCCTGCGCCGTCTCGGGGCGCAGGTAGTACAGGCCCGACTCGTCGTCGACGACGCCGAGGTAGGTCTTCACGAGGCCCGAGAACGAGCGGGGCTCGGTCCACTGGCCGCGCGTGCCGCAGTCGGGGCAGACGATGTCGGCCATGCCGTTCTCGGGAGCGCGGCCCTTCTTCTGCTCGTACGCCTCGATCAGGTGGTCCTCGCGGTGGCGCTTGTGGCACTGCAGGCACTCGACGAGCGGATCGGTGAACGTGGCGACGTGGCCCGACGCCTCCCACACCTTCGTCGGCAGGATGATGGACGAGTCGAGGCCGACCATGTCGCCGCGGCCGCGCACGAAGGTCTGCCACCACTGGCGGCGGATGTTCTCCTTGAGCTCCGTGCCGAGGGGGCCGTAGTCCCAAGCCGAGCGCGAGCCGCCGTAGATCTCTCCCGCCTGGAAGACGAACCCGCGGTGGCGGGCGAGGCTGATCACCTTGTCGAGGCGGGACTGTTCGGCCACGGTGGCTCCAATGGTCGGGGAGGAGAATCGGACGCCGCCTGGGGGCGGCGTGGAGCGGCACGGAGCCGCACGTCGATTCTAGTCTCGGCCGCCCGAGGCCTCGGCGCCGTCCGATGCCGCCGCCGCGGCGGCCGCCGCGGCACGCGGCAGCCACGCCGGAGGGCGTCCCGGTCGCTGCGGGGGGACGAGCCGCCCCGCCTCGCTGTCGGCCACGAGCTGGCGGGCGCGCCGCTCGCGCGTGGCCTCCTGCGCGGCCGACATGATCCAGTGCCGCACGGCCTTGCGATAGCCGGGCGCCGCCTCGGCGAGGAACGCCGTCGTGGCGGGCGAGGCCTCGACGATCCCCCGCAGGCGCGGGTCGAGCTCGGCCTCGCCGTTCTCGTGCGAGTAGACGCCGCTGCGGGCGGGAGCCCGGCGCTCGAAGGCCGCCAGGCCGGCCGGGTGCATCCGTCCCTCCGCCATCAGCCGCTCGACGTGCGCGATGTTGACCTTCGACCAGATGCTGCGCGGCTTGCGCGGCGTCCACCGCTGCCGCCGCCGGTCGTCGTCGATCGGCTGCGAGACGGAATCGATCCAGCCGAAGCACAGCGCCTCGAGCACGGCGTCGGCCCACGTGAGACCGCGATCCGGCACGTGCGCGCGCCGCACCTCCATCCACAGCTCCGGCGCGGTGTCGTGGTGCCGCTCGAGCCAGGCGCGGAACTCCGCGGCGTCGCGGAAGAACACCGCGGGCCGCTCCGGGCTGCCACCGGGAGTCCCGGGGCCAGGATCCGCGACCCCGGGATCTGCGCGCTTCTCGGACACGCCCTCAGCCTGCCACGGCCCTCCGACATCCCCGCCCGGCGCCGGTGTCCCTGGCCGCGGCTAGGGTGAAGGATGTGGCGGAACGGGACGAGAGACGGCGGCTCTCCCGCACCACACCCCGGTGGCTCACGGTCTTCGCGCTCGCGTTCACGGGACTCGTCTCGGCCTACATGTTCACGCTCGTCGTGCCGATCCAGTCCGAGCTGCCGCACCTGCTCGACGCCCCGCGCCCCGACACGGCCTGGGTCGTCACGATCACGCTGCTCGTCGCCGCGTGCGCCACGCCCATCTCGGGCCGCCTCGGCGACATGTACGGCAAGCGGCGCATCGTGCTCATCCTCATCGGCTTCCTCATCGCCGGCTCCGTCGTCGCCGCCCTCGCGCCGGGCATCGTCGGCGTGATCGTCGGCCGCGGCCTGCAGGGCGCGGCCACGGGCGTCGTGCCGCTCGGCATCGCGATCATGCGCGACGTGCTGCCGCCGGCGCGGCTCGGCACGGCCGTGGCGCTCATGAGCGCGACGATGGGCGTCGGCGGCTCGGTCGGCATGCCCGTGAGCGCCTGGGTCGTCGAGAACCTGAGCCGGCACGCGCTGTTCTGGATCGCCGGGGGCCTCGGCGTCGTCGCGTACGCGCTCGTGCACCTGTTCGTGCCGCCGAGCGTGCTGCGCGCACCCGGGCGGTTCGACGTCGCCGGCGTGATCGGGCTCACGGCGGGCCTGAGCGGCATCCTGCTGGCCGTCTCGCGCGGGCCGGACTGGGGCTGGACCTCGCCCGCCACGCTGCTGTGCGGCATCGGCGGCGTCGCGGTGCTGCTCGTGTGGGGCTGGTATCAGCTGCGCACGCGCGAGCCGCTGCTGGACCTGCGCGTCGCGGCGCGCCCTTCGGTGCTGTTCACGAACCTCGCCGCGATCTGCATGGGGTTCGCGCTGTTCGGGTGGAACGTCACGCTGCCGCAGATGCTCGAACTGCCGCCCGAGACGGGGTCGGGCTTCGGCCTGGGCGTGTTCGAGACCGCGCTCGTCGTCATGCCGTCGGGCCTGCTCATGATGCTCATCTCGCCCCTGTCGGGCTGGCTCGAGCGCACGATCGGACCGCGGATCATGCTCTCGGCGGGCGTCGGCTTCGTCGCCCTGTCGTACGTGTACCTGCTGCTGTGGTCCGACAGCGTGTGGCACCTGTTCACGGCCAACCTCATCGTCGGCGTGGGCATCGGCCTCAGCTTCGCCGCGATGCCGATGCTCATCATGCGCTCGGTCCCCGCCGACGAGACCGGCGCCTCCAACGGCATCAACGCCCTCGCCCGCTCGCTCGGCACCTCCACGGCATCGACCGTGATGGCGGCCGTGCTCGCCTCGATGGTCGCGCAGCACGAGGGCGTGGCCGTGCCGACCGCCCTCTCATATATGCGCACACACATACGAGATGGCGCAAGGGCGGAGTTGCAGTGGTCACTTCATCTCCGGCCGCTCCGCGGCCTCCGTTCAGCAACCGGCGCGGTCGCACCCATCGGTTGCTGAACGGAGCGGCGAAGCCGCGGAGATGAAGCGACCACCTGAAGCCGCGCGCGATCAGCGCGTGGAGAAGGCGGAGTCGAAGGCCGCGGCCGACGGCTCGTATGACGACATGCGCCGCACGAACGCCAGCGCCTCGGGCGCGCCGACGAGCCGGTCCATGCCGGCGTCCTCCCACTCGACCGAGAGCGGGCCGGCGTAGCCGATCGCGTTGAGCATGCGGAAGGCGTCCTCCCACGGCACGTCGCCGTGGCCGGTCGAGATGAAGTCCCAGCCGCGGCGCGGGTCCGCCCACGGCAGGTGCGACGACAGCCGGCCGTTGCGCCCGTTGGTCATGCGCTTCTTCGTGTCCTTGCAGTGCACGTGGTAGATCCGGTCCTGGAAGTCCCACAGGAACGCGACGGGGTCGAGGTCCTGCCACACCATGTGGGAGGGGTCCCAGTTGAGTCCGAACGCCTCGCGGTGGCCGATCGCCTCGAGCGCGCGCTTCGTGGTCCAGTAGTCGTAGGCGATCTCGGACGGGTGCACCTCGTGCGCGAAGCGGACGCCCACCTCGTCGAAGACGTCGAGGATCGGGTTCCACCGGTCGGCGAAGTCCCGGTACCCGGCGTCGACCATCTCGTCGGTGGCGGGCGGGAACATCGCCACGTACTTCCAGATGGACGAGCCGGTGAAGCCCGTGACCGTCTTCACGCCGAGCGCGGCGGCCAGGCGCGCGGTGTTCTTCAGCTCCTCGGCGGCGCGCTGCCGCACCCCCTCCGGGTCGCCGTCGCCCCACAGCTCATCCGACACGATGGCGCGGTGGCGCTCGTCGATCGGGTCGTCGCACACCACCTGACCCTTCAGGTGATTCGAGATCGTGAACACCTTCAGGCCGTTGCGCTCGAGGATGTCGAGCCGCCCCTGCACGTAGGCGTCGTCGTCCCAGCGGTTCGGATCGAGGTGGTCGCCCCAGCACGCGATCTCGAGGCCGTCGTACCCCCACTCGCCCGCGAGCCGCGCCACCTCCTCGAACGGCAGATCGGCCCACTGGCCGGTGAACAGCGTGATCGGTCGCGCCATCGCTCCCTCTCCCTCTCTCTCGGTCGTCCTCGACCGCTCAGTCCTGGTCCACCGCGGTCCACACCGCGTCGTTCTCCGCGCTGCGCTCGACGGCGTCGAGCACCCGCTGCACCTGCAGCCCCTCGGCGAAGCCCGGCTCGGGGTCGGCCCCGCGCGCGATCGCCTCGACGAGGTCCTTCACCTGGTGGCTGAACCCGTGCTCGTACCCGAGCATGTGCCCCGTGGGCCACCATCCCTCGAGGTACGGGTGGCCGGGCTCGGTCACGACGATGCGCGTGAAGCCCTGCTCGGTCTCCGGGGCCGTGCGGTCGTACAGCCACAGCACGTTGAGGTCCTCGAGGTCGAACGCGATCGCGCCGCGCTCGCCCGACACCTCGATGCGCAGCTCGTTCTTGCGCCCCGTCGCGAACCGCGTCGCCTCGAAGCTCGCGAGCACGCCGGAGTCGAGCCGGCCCGTGAAGATCGCCACGTCGTCGACGGTAACCTCGCCCAGCTCGTCGCCGCCGACGCCGGCGATCCCCGCGCGCTCCGTCTCGACCGGGCGCTGCCGCACGATCGTGTCGAGCACCCCCGTGACCCGCTCGACGCGCTGCCCCGTCACGAACTGCACGAGGTCGACGGCGTGGGCGCCGATGTCGCCCAGCGCGCCCGATCCGGCCTGATCCTTGCGCAGCCGCCACGACAGCGGCGCGCTCGGATCGACGAGCCAGTCCTGCCGGTACGAGGCCCGCACCTGCCGGATCGCGCCGATCCGCCCCGCCGCGACGAGGTCGCGGGCGTGCGTGAGTGCGGGCACGCGCCGATAGGTGAAGCCGAGCATCGCCCGCACGCCCCGCTCCCGCGCCGCTTCGGCCGCGCGGGCCATGGTCTCGGCCTCGGCCACGGTGTTGGCCAGCGGCTTCTCGCACAGCACGTGCTTGCCCGCCTCGAGCGCCGCGATCGCGATCTCGGCGTGCGAGTGCCCCGGCGTGACGATGTCGACCACGTCGATGTCGTCGCGCGCGACGACCTCCCGCCAGTCGGTCGCCGCCTCGGCCCAGCCCCATCTGCTCCGGGCGGACTCGACCGCCGCGGCGTCGCGCCCGACGATCACCGCCAGCTCCACGCCCCTCGGCAGGTCGTACACGCGCGGCGCTGTGCGCCACGCCTGGGAGTGCGCGGCCCCCATGAAGCCGTAGCCGATCATGGCGACCCGCAGCGCGCCCGTCTCCTTCATCTTCGTTCCTCCTCGTCTCGTCGCCGCGTCGTGCGGGCGCAGGGCGAATCAGCGCCGCCCCGCGCCGGGTGGCGCCCCTCCCCCGTCGCGCGGGGCGGGAGGGAGGGGCGCACCGTCACGACTCGAAGGCGAGGTCGATGTAATCGGCGACGTTGTCCTTCGTCACGACCGGCGCGTCGAGGACGATCCGGTTCGGCACGCTGGGCGTGATGAGGTCGCTCATCGTCTTCTCCTGCGCGACGAGACGCGCGAGCGCGATGCCGTCGGCCGCCTGCGTGGACGGGTAGATGACCGTGGCCTTGATGACGCTGTCGTCGGCCTCGATCCGATCCATCATGTTGACGCTGCCGGCGCCGCCGACGAGGAAGAACTCGTCGCGACCGGCCGACTCGATGGCCGCGAGCACGCCCACGCCCTGGTCGTCGTCGTGGTTCCAGACGGCGTCGAGCTCGGGGTTGGCCGACAGCAGCTGCGACGCCGCCGTCTCGCCGCCCGCGACGGTGAAGTCGGCCGCCACGCGCGGACCGACCTCGAGGCCGCACTCCTCCAGGCCGTCCGAGAAGCCCTGCGAGCGGTCCTGCGTGAGCGGCAGCGAGTCGATGCCGGCGATCTCGCCGATGATGGCGTCGCTCTGCCCGCCGAGCTCCTCGCAGATGTAGCGGCCCGCGCTCACGCCCATGCCGTAGTTGTCGCCGAGGATCGTCGCGCGCGAGGCGGCCGGATCCGAGAACTCCCGGTCGACGTTGATGACGGGGATGCCCGCCTCCATCGCGCTGATGGCGACCTGCGTGAGCGCCGCGCCGTCGGTCGGCAGCAGCACGATCGCGTCCACGCCGTCGTTGATGAACTGCTCGACGGCGGCGATCTGCGCGGTGGCGTCGTTGGTGCCCTCCGCCTGCCGCAGCTCGACGTCGCCGAACCGCTCGGCGGCGGCGAGGGCGCCCGAGTTGATGGCGCCCAGCCAGCCGTGATCGGCCTCCGGCCCCGACCAGCCGATGACGACGGTGTCGCCCTCCTCGGCGTTCTCGTCGGCGCTCGTGCCCTGGTTCACCGGGTCCTCGCCCTCCGTGCCGTCGCTCGTGCAGCCGGCCAGCAGGCCGATGGCCGCGACGGCGGCGGCGCCGTAGGCGGCCGTCCGCATTGCGCGCTTGCGCAGTGTCCGCATGATTCCTCCTTGAATGTGATGCAGATGTGCCGTGCGCCGCGAACCTCCTGAGCCCCCGGGACCGCCCGCGCCGACGTCGACACGGTAACAGGTCGGATCCGCCGTGTACAGCTTTTGTCTGATCCGCGTCAGAAGTGCTCTTCCGCGCGCTGACGCGCGTCGCGGCCGCACGAGCAGCCTTCCGCGCCGGGGGCGCTCGGCCCGAAGCGCACCCTCGCGCTTTGCGGGACGGCGTGTTATGTTCTCGGCGTGATCAAAGATGACCACCAGCCGTCATTACTGTCGATGCGCGGCGTCACCAAGTCCTTCGGGCCCGTCCGGGCGCTCCGCGGCGTCGACCTCGACGTGCGCGCCGGCGAGGTCCACTGCCTGCTGGGCCAGAACGGCGCGGGCAAGTCGACGCTCATCAAGACGCTCGCCGGCGTGCACCAGCCGGACGAGGGCGAGATCCGCTGGAACGGCGAGCCGGCGACGATCGCCACGCCCGAGGCGGCGCTCGAGCTCGGCATCGCCACGATGTATCAGGAGCTCGACGTCGTCGACGACCTCACGATCGCCGAGAACATCTTCCTCGGGCACGAGCTCGCCCGCGGCGGCTTCCTGCGCCGCGCCGACGCCGCCCGCGAGACGCGCGCGCTGCTGGCGCGCCTCGGCCACTCGTCGCTCTCGCCGCACACCGAGGTGCGCGAGCTGAGCGCCGCCGAGAAGCAGATCGTGAGCATGGCCCGCGCGCTCTCGCACGACATCCGCCTCATCGTCATGGACGAGCCCTCCGCCGTGCTCGACTCGGGCGAGGTGCGCAACCTCTTCGGCGTCATCCGCGAGCTCACCGCCCAGGGCATCGCCGTCATCTACATCACGCACCGCCTCGAGGAGATCCGCGAGATCGGCGACCGGATCACCGTGCTGAAGGACGGCGCGACCACCGCCAGCGACCTCACGGTCGCCGACACCCCCACGCCCGACCTCATCCGGCACATGACCGGCCGCACGGTCGAGAACGTCTTCCCGATCCGCCCGCCCGTGCCCGAGGCGTCCCCGGCGCTGCTCGAGGTCGAGGGCCTGGGGCTCGACGGCGAGTTCGACGACGTCTCGTTCACGGTGCGGGCGGGCGAGGTCGTGGGCCTCGCCGGACTCGTCGGATCGGGCCGCTCCGAGATCCTCGAGACCGTCTTCGGCGCCCGCCGCTCCAGCCGCGGCACCGTCCGCGTCGCGGGGAAGACGCTGCCGCGCGGCTCCGTCACCGCGGCCGTCGCAGCGGGCATGGGCCTGAGCCCCGAGGAGCGCAAGTCGCAGGGGCTCGTGCTCGACGAGCCCGTGTTCCGCAACATCACGCTGTCGTCGTTCGCGCGCGAGGCCCGCGGCGGCTGGCTGCGCGAGGACGCGGAGCGGCGCATCGCCGTCGAGCAGATCGCGGCCATGGAGCTGCGCCCCTCCGATCCGGATGCGCCGGCCCGCGCGCTCTCCGGCGGCAATCAGCAGAAGATCCTGCTGGCCCGCTGGCTCGTGCACGGCAGCCGCGTGCTGCTGCTGGACGAGCCGACGCGCGGCGTCGACGTGGGCGCCCGCGCCGAGATCTACGGGCTGATCCGCGATCTCGCGGCCGCCGGCAACGCGATCGTGATCGTCTCCAGCGAGATCGAGGAGGTCCTCGGACTCGCCGACACCGTGCTCGTCATCGGCGACGGGCGCGTCCTCACCACCGTGCCCGCCTCCGAGATTGACGAGCACGGCGTGCTCGATCTCGTCATGAAAGGAACCGCCGCGTGAGCGCGCAGACCACGACCGGCCCCGCCGGCAACCGCACCGACGCCCCCCGCTCGGCCGAGCGGGCGCAGCCCCCGCTCGCCCGCCGCCTCTTCTCGGGCGCGATGGGCCGCAACCTCGGGCTCGTCCTCGCGCTGCTGGCCATCGTCGCCGTGGGCGCCGCGACCGCGTTCGACAGCTTCATGACCTTCGACAACGCGCTCGTCATCCTGCGGCAGGCGTCGATCATCGGCGTCGTGAGCATCGGCATGACGTTCGTCATCATCGCCGGCGGCATCGACCTGTCCGTCGGCGCCGTGACGGCCCTGGCCTCGGTGGTGGCGACGATCGCCGTCGTGCAGGACGTCGTCGAGAGCACGCACTGGATCGTGACGGTCGTCATCGCGCTGCTCGTGGGCCTGGGCGCCGGCCTCATCAACGGCGTCGTCGTCTCCTACGGCAAGGTCGCCGCCTTCATGGCGACCCTCGCGATGCTCGTCGGCGCGCGCGGCCTGGCCGAGATCCTCGCCGGCAACCGCACGCTCGTCGTCTCGGACCGCGACTTCCTGCGCGCCATGAACGTCGACCTGCTGGGCGTGGACCTGCTCATCTGGATCTTCGCGATCGTGGCGATCGGCGGCTGGCTGCTGCTCAACCGCACGACGTTCGGCCGCCGCACCGTCGCGATCGGCGGCAACCGCGAGGCCGCGCGCCTGGCCGGCATCCCCGTCAAGCGCCACACCGTGTGGCTCTACGCGATCACCGGCGTGTGCGCGGGCATCGCGGCGCTCATGTACCTGGGCCGCACCACGGCAGGCACCTCGACGCACGGCACGCTCATGGAGCTCGACGCCATCGCCGCCGTCGTCGTCGGCGGCACCCTGCTGGCCGGCGGCCGCGGCACCATCACCGGCACCGTCTTCGGCGTGCTCATCTTCGCCACCCTCAGCAACGTGTTCGTGCAGAACAACATGTCGTCCTCGCTGCAGGCGGTCGCCAAGGGCGTCATCATCGTCGTTGCCGTGCTGCTGCAGCAGCGCTTCGCGGTGCGCAGGTGAGGCGCACCTCGCGGGCTTCCGCCGACCCGCGGGCATAGGATGATGCGGTTCCGTCGAAAGTGGCGGCACGGGCGAGAGACGGATCGAGAGTGAGCATGGCGGACTCCGCGACAGGGCGCGCCGACATCCGGCAGCTGTTCCAGCTGCTGCGCGACGGCGCCCCGCGCACGCGCGCGGAGCTGGCGAAGTCGACGGGGCTGGCGCGCTCGACCGTCACGGGCCGGGTGGACGAGCTCATGCGCCTGGGACTCATCACCCCCGTGGGCGAGGGCGCCTCCACGGGAGGACGGCCGCCGTCGCAGTTCGCCCTCAACCCCCGCGCGAGGGTGGTGATCGCCGCCGATCTGGGCGCGTCGCACGCCACCGTCGCCGTCGCCGACCTGTCGGGCGAGCTGCTGGACGAGCACTCCGAGCCGCTGCCGATCGACCGCGGGCCCGAGCACGTGCTGGCGTGGGTGGTCGACGGCGCCGACACCCTGCTGGAGCGGATCGGCCGCGGCCGCTCCGACGTCGCCGCGATCGGCATCGGCCTGCCCGGCCCCGTGGAGCACTCGACGGGTCAGCCGGTGAACCCGCCCATCATGCCCGGCTGGGACCGCTTCGACGTGCCCGGCTGGATGCGCGAGCACCTCGACGTGCCGGTGCTCGTCGACAACGACGTGAACATCAGCGCCCTCGGCGAGCGCGCGCTGGCCTGGCCCGGCTACGACCACTTCATGTTCGTGAAGGTGGCCACGGGCATCGGCGCGGGCATCATCTCACACGGCCTGCTGCAGCGCGGCGCGCAGGGCACCGCGGGCGACATCGGCCACGTGCGCGCGGCGCGCGACGTGGACGTGCCGTGCCGCTGCGGCAACAGCGGCTGCCTCGAGGCGCTCGCCTCCGGTCCCGCGCTGGCCCGCACCCTGAGCGCGCAGGGCATCGAGGCCCGCACGGGCGGCGACGTCGTGCGGCTCGTCAAGAGCGGCAACCTCGAGGCGATCCAGGCGGTGCGGCAGGCGGGGCGCGACATCGGCGAGGTGCTGACGACGGCCGTGAGCCTCATCAACCCCTCGGTCATCGCGATCGGCGGATCGATGTCGCGCGTCGGCGAGCACCTCATCGCCGGGGTGCGCGAGATCGTCTACACCCGCTCCGCCCCGCTGGCCACCGAGCACCTCGCGATCGTGCAGTCGGCCGCCGCCGAGCGGGCCGCCGTGCGCGGCGCCGCGATCCTCGCCGTCGAGCACGCGCTCTCGCCCGAGGGCCTGGCGCACGCCTTCGCCCCCGCCCGCGCGTAGGCCGCGCGCCCGCCCGAGGGGACTTGCGGAGGTCGCTTCATCTGCGCTCGCTCCGCTCGCTCCGTTCAGCAACCGGCAGGCTGCACCCATCGGTTGCGCCCATCGGTTGCGGAGGTCGCTTCATCTGCGCTCGCTCCGCTCGCTCCGTTCAGCAACCGGGAGGCTGCACCCATCGGTTGCTGAACGGAGCGCCGCAGGCGCGGAGATGAAGCGACCACCGCAACCAGCGCCCGCCGCGCGTCAGGCCGTCTCGACGAGGTGCCTGGCGTACGCCCGCGTCGTGAGGAACGGCGTGAAGGTGGGGCTCAGCGCCACGTCGCGGAACACCTCGGCCGCCTCGTCGAAGCGGTCGCCCTCGCGGCGCTCGAGGCCCGCGAGCACGTCGTCCACGACCCCCGCGACGTGCTCGCGCGTGATGAGCGTGCCCTCGGCGGTGGACTGATCCTGGTGGATCCACTGCCAGATCTGCGAGCGCGAGATCTCGGCGGTCGCGGCGTCCTCCATGAGGTTGTTGATGGCCACGGCGCCCTGGCCGCGCAGCCACGCCTCGAGGTAGCGGATGGCCACCTCGACGTTCTCGCGCACGCCGCGATCGGTGATCGGCCGGCCGATGTGCAGCGACAGCAGGTGCCGCTCGCTCACGTGCACGTCGTCGCGCTGCCGGTCGAGCTGGTGCGGCCGGTCACCGAGGACGGCGTCGAACTCGGCCTGCGCCACGGGGATGAGGTCGGGGTGCGCCACCCACGTGCCGTCGAAGCCGTCGGCGGCCTCGCGGCGCTTGTCGGCGGCGACCTTCTGCAGCGCGTTGGCGTTCACCTCGGCGTCGCGCCGGCTGGGGATGAAGGCGCTCATGCCGCCGATCGCGTAGGCGCCGCGCTTGTGGCAGGTCTTCACGAGTAGCTCGGTGTAGGCGCGCATGAAGCCCACCGTCATCGTGACCTCGTTGCGGTCGGGCAGCACGAAGCGCGATCCGCGGCCGCGGTACGTCTTGATGATCGAGAAGATGTAGTCCCAGCGCCCCGCGTTCAGCCCCGCGCAGTGGTCGCGCAGCTCGTACAGGATCTCCTCCATCTGGAACGCTGCCGGCAGCGTCTCGATGAGCACGGTCGCGCGGATCGTGCCGTGCGGGATCGCGAGGAACTGCTCCGTGAAGGTGAACACCTGATCCCACAGCCGCGCCTCCTCGGCCGATTCGAGCTTGGGCAGGTAGAAGTACGGCCCGCGCCCGCGGGCGATGAGCTCGCGCGCGTTGTGGAACGCGTAGAGCCCGAAGTCGACGAGCGATCCCGACGCGGCCATCGTGCGGCCGTGGCGGTCGGTGAAGTGCAGGTGGTGCTCCTCGAGGTGCCAGCCGCGCGGGCGCATCACGATCGTGGGCGTGCGCTCGGCGGTGACCGCGTAGTGCTTGCCCTCGGGAGAGGTGTGCTCGAGGCGCCCGCGGATCGCGTCGAACAGCGACAGCTGCCCGCCGATGACGTTCGCCCAGGTGGGGCTCGTGGCGTCCTCCTGGTCGGCCAGCCACACCCTAGCGCCCGAGTTGAGCGCGTTGATCGTCATGCGCGGGTCGGTGGGGCCGGTGATCTCGACGCGGCGGTCCTCGAGCCCGGGGCCGGCGCCGGCGACGCGCCAGTCGGGGTTCTCGCGGATGCGGCGCGTGTCCTCGCGGAAGCGCGGGTCGCGACCCAGGCCCACCTCGTAGCCGTGCCGCATGCGGTCGGCCAGGCGGTCGTAGCGCGCGCCGGCGAACAGCTCGTGCAGCTGCGCGAGGAAGGCCAGCGCCTCGGGCGTGAGGATCTCGGCGTAGCGCGGCCGCATCGGGCCGACCACGCGGATCGTGGGGTGGATGGTCTCGTGCGTGCGCTCGGTGCCGGGCGCGGGGGCGATGATCGTCATGATGTCCCTCCAGGGGATCGGTTCGTGCCGTGGGGCGGATGGCTCCGCCGGATCAGTGGAACTGCTCGGCCTCGGTGGAGCCGGCGAGCGCGAGGGTCGACGCGTCGGGGTTGAGGGCGGTCGACACCCGGTCGAAGTAGCCGGTGCCGGCCTCGCGCTGGTGGCGCGTGGCCGTGTAGCCCTGGGCCTCGGCGGCGAACTCGGCGTTCTGCAGCTCGACGTACGCCGTCATGGCGCTCTCGGCGTAGCCGCGCGCGAGCTGGAACATCGAGTGGTTCAGGGCATGGAAGCCGGCGAGGGTGATGAACTGGAAGCGGTAGCCGAGCTCCGCCAGCTCCGCCTGGAACGACGCGATCTGCCGGTCGTCGAGGGCGGCCGACCAGTTGAAGCTCGGCGAGCAGTTGTAGGCGAGCATCTTGCCGGGGTGCTCGGCGTGCACCGCGGCGGCGAACTCGCGCGCGAGCTCGATGTCGGGCGTGCCCGTCTCGACCCACAGCAGGTCGGCGTACGGCGCGTACGCCAGGCCGCGCGCGATGACCGGGTCGATGCCGTTCCGCACCCGGTAGAACCCCTCGCTCGTGCGCTCGCCCGTGACGAACGGGCGGTCGCGCTCGTCCACGTCGCTCGTGAGCAGATCCGCCGCGAGCGCGTCGGTGCGGGCGATCTGGATCGTCGGCACGCCGGCGACGTCGGCGGCGAGGCGCGCGGCGTTGAGGGTGCGGATGTGCTGGCTCGTGGGCACGAGCACCTTGCCGCCCAGGTGGCCGCACTTCTTCTCGCTGGCCAGCTGGTCCTCCCAGTGGATGCCCGCGGCGCCGGCCTGGATCATGGCGTGCGCGAGCTCGTAGGCGTTGAGCGGGCCGCCGAAGCCGGCCTCGGCGTCGGCGACGATCGGCGCCATCCAGTCGCGCGTGACCTCGCCCTCCGCGAACTCGAGCTGGTGCTGGCGCAGCAGCGCGTTGTTGATGCGGCGCACGACAGCCGGCACCGAGTTGGCGGGGTAGAGCGACTGATCCGGGTAGGTCTGCCCGGCGAGGTTCGCGTCGGCGGCCACCTGCCAGCCCGACAGGTAGATGGCCTTCAGCCCCGCGCGCACCTGCTGCACGGCCTGGTTGCCCGTGAGCGCGCCGAGCGCGCGCACGTACTCGTCGCCGCGCAGGTGCCGCCACAGCGTCTCGGCGCCGCGGTGGGCGAGCGTGGCGTCCTCGCGGATCGCGCCGCGCAGGCGGATGACGTCCTCGGCCGTGTACGTGCGCTCGATGCCGCTCCAGCGGGGGTTCGCGTCCCACTCCAGCTGGAGCTCCTCGGCGGTCTGGGTCCGGTCTCCCGGAAGGGCGGTGGTGGTCATGTCGGTCTCCTTCGTCCGTGCGGTGCGGCACCGCGTGAGACCACGATGTGTGAAGATCCACCGCCGCGGAGAGGATTGACCCGCAGAACTATTCCGGTTCTTCTGCCGGGCGGAACTTTGTGGCAGGATCGGCGCCATGGCCCTCGACGACGAGACCGGTGCCGACGCGATCGCGGTCGGCCGCCGCATCCGCGCGCTGCGCACGGAGCGCGGCATCCGCCTGGCCGAGCTGGCCGAGCGCGTGAGGCGCGCGCCCAGCCAGCTGTCGATGATCGAGAACGGCCGGCGCGAGCCCCGGCTGTCGATGCTGCGGGCCATCGCGCAGGCGCTCGACGTGCCCGTCGACGCGCTGCTCGAGCCGGACGAGCTCGACGAGCGCAGCCGCATGGAGGTGGCGCTCGAGCGCGAGCTGCGTTCGACGCGGTTCCGCGCGCTCGGGATCGAGCCGTTCCGCATCCCGAAGGGCATGCCGGACGAGGCCCTGCGGGCGATCCTGCGGCTGGCGGGCGAGATCGACCGGCTGAAGGACGAGCGCCAGGCCACGCCCGAGGAGGCGCGGCGGGCCAACAGCGAGCTGCGGGCCCTCATGCGCTCGCAGGACAACCACTTCCCGCACCTCGAGCGCACGGCGAGCGAGCTGCTCGAGGCGATCGGGCACCCCGGCGGGCCGCTCACGCAGCGCGCGGCGAGCGCGATCGCGGCGCACCTGGGGTTCACGCTGCACTACGTGGCCGACCTGCCCTCATCCACCCGCAGCGTGCTCGACCTCAAGCACCGGCGGCTCTACCTGCCGAACCGGGTCTCGGGCGATCCGCGCGCGCCGATCCTGCAGGCGCTCGCCAGCCGCGTGCTGGGGCACGCGGAGCCGTCGAGCTACGGCGAGTTCCTGCGCCAGCGCGTGGAGCAGAACTACCTTGCCGGCGCCCTGCTCATCCCCGAGGAGGGTGCGGTGGCGGCGCTACGGGAGGCGAAGGAGCGCCGCGCGATCTCGATCGAGGATCTGCGCGACGCGTACTCGGTGTCGTACGAGACCGCCGCCCACCGCTTCAGCAATCTCGCCACGCGCCACCTCGACATCCCCGTGCACTTCCTCAAGGTGCACGAGTCGGGCACCATCACGAAGGCGTACGAGAACGACGACGTCAACTTCCCCGCCGACCGGCTCGGCGCCATCGAGGGGCAGCTGTGCTGCCGGCACTGGACGAGCCGGGTGATCTTCGACGTGGAGGACCACTTCAACCCGTACTACCAGTACACCGACACGGGCAACGGCACGTACTGGTGCACGGCACGCGTGGAGCACTCCAGCCAGGGCGCGCACTCGGTGAGCGTGGGCGTGCGCTTCGACGACACCAAGTGGTTCGCCGGGCGCGACACCCCGAACCGCCGCGTCTCGCGCCACGCGGTCGAGACGTGCTGCCGCCGCCCGCCCGAGGAGCTCGCGGGCCGTTGGCGCGACGGCGCCTGGCCCAACGTCGCCACGCCCCGCACCCTGCTCGCGACCCTCCCCACGGGATCGTTCCCGGGCGTGGACACGACCGACGTGTACGAGTTCCTGGACGCTCACGCGCCCAGGAACTGACGTGCGGTGTCATCTGCGCGCTCCGCGCGCGGCGGCGCTGCCGCGCCGCGGGACGCTCACGCGCCCAGGAACTGACGTGCAGGCGCTCGGTTCGACGAGGGGTCGGGGTCAGGCGCGGGTGAAGAGGTAGCCGCGCTTGGGGTCGAAGCCGCCGATGGTGAGGCCGCGGGTGGTGAGGACGCCCATCTCGCGGCGCACGCGCATGCGCCACTCGTGCGCCTCGCGCGGGTCCTCCTCGCGCATCCGCTCCACGTCGTCCGGGATCTCGAGGGTCGCCTCGATCCGATCCTCCGCGGGGGTCTGCGCGAAGTCGGCGAGCGCCCACTTCACGTCGAGGCGGTCGCTCTCGTCGCCCGCGTCGCCGCCGCCGAAGATGCCGTACTGGTTCACCGCGTAGCCCGTCACGCGCGCGCCGAGCACCGTGAGGTAGAAATGCGCGTTGCGCGAGATGAGCGGATCGAACGTCCAGGTGATGTTGCCGACCTCGTGCGCGAGGGCCCACTGGCGCTGGTGCTCCTTGAGCTCGCGGCCCCAGCCGCGGCCGCGGAACTCGGGCAGCAGCGCCGTGATGTGCGAGTGCATCGAGCGCGAGGCCGGGGTGCCGAAGAACGCCACCGAGGCGCCCACCATGCGGCCGTCGTCGAAGTAGCCGGTGACGTAGTTGCCCGACTGCTGCAGCGCGCGCATGGTGCCGGCGTCGATCACCCTCTCGGGGCCGCGGATGGCGTCGAAGATGCCCTGCGCCTCCAGGATGAGCTCGACGGTGTCCAGGTCGCGGATCTCACGCATGTGTTCCAGCGTATGCTCTCGCGGGCCGCGCCTCGCACCGGGGCGGCCGTCAGCGGCGCGACGCGGCCCCGCGCCGGACCGCCTCCGCCCGGCGCTCCCGGCGCACGGCCGCCCGCAGCTCGCGCCGCTCGCGGCGGCGCGCCTCGGCCCGCCAGGCGGGAACGGCCACGACGAGGTACAGGGCGGCAGCGGCCAGGATCATCGCGGCCCAGCCGCCGAACATGACCGGCGGCTGGTCGGCGAACTGCCCGACGCCCGCGGCGATCATGCCCGCGGCGAAGAGCAGCCCCAGCACGCCCGCGCCGCGGCGGATCGCGCGCGCGATCATCCAGCCGGCGGCGGCGATCGGTCCGACGATCGAGGCCCCGGCGAGCACGAACGAGACGGTCACGAGCAGGCCGAGGCCCGTCGCGGTGCCGATCGCGATGCCGGCGGCGGCGAGCACGAGGCCGCCGGCGAGAGCGATCGTGAGCCACATCGCGGCATGCCGCGGCGGCGCGACGCGCTGCGGGCGCGCGGCCCGGCGGGCGCGGCGCGCGTCGCGGCGCTGGGCACGGCGCGCGGCGCGCTCGGGGCGGCGGTCGGGACGCTCCGCTCGGTCATCGCGCGGCGGGACGTCGGTGCGGGAGGACTCCGGAGTCGGCGTGGTACTGCGCATGCGAACAGCACAGCAAGCGTCGCTATGACGTCGCTGAAGAGTCCTCGGCGGGCGCGTCCACGAGGGCGCGCGAGAGCGCGGGGGCGTGGTCGTGGCGCAGCTCGGCGAACGCGGTCCGCAGCGCGCCGCGCGCCGCCTGCACGGCGGGCGAGGCGTGGGCCGAGGTGCGCGCCGAGGTGTAGATCTCGCGGTGCGGCGATCCGGGCAGGTCCACGAGGCGCACGCGGGCGTCGTCCTCGGCGATCGCGAGGTCGGGGATCAGGCCGACGGCGTGCCCGGCCTGGATGAGCCGGATGTGCGCGAGCAGGTCGGCGGCGGCGTAGCGCACGTCGGGCTCGAAGCCGGCGGCCCGGCACTGCTGCACGGCCCACGCGCGGGCGGCGGTGCCCTCCGGCTCCATCACCCACGCCGCGTCGCGCGCCTCCGCGAGCGAGGCGAGGTGGCTGCCCGGCGCCGCGGCGAGGCGGATCGGATCGGCGCCGAGGAGTTCGCGATCGAGCCCCTCGCGGTGCGGGCGGGTGTGTCCCGGGTACTGCTCGGCGATCGCCAGGTCGTAGCCGCGCGCCTCGACCTCGAACAGCCCGGCCTCGGGCGGCACGACGGCGACCTCGACGCGCAGGCCGGGTCGCTCGGCGGCGAGGATCTCGAGCGCGCGCGGCACGAGGGCGCGCGCCGCGGTCTGCAGCGCGGCGATCCGGACCGTCCCGACGCTGGGCGCGAGGGCGTCGAGATCGGCGCGCACTTCCTCCTCGAGGGCGAGCACGCGGGCCGCGTGGGCGGCCACCGCCTCGCCATGGGGCGTGAGCCGCACCCGCCGCCCGTCGGGCTGCAGCAGCGGCACGCCCACCTCGCGCTCCAGCTGCGCGAGCTGCTGCGACACGGTCGACGGGCTGTAGCTCAGGGCGGCCGCGACGGCGGCGATCGTGCCGCGCAGCTGCAGCTCGCGCAGCAGCTGCAGGCGCCGCGTGCTCCAGGCCTCCGTCACCATTCGATGGTATCGAACGGTTTCCTTCGAAACGGGTCGCTTTTGTCGAACTGTCTCGGGCCGCACACTGGTACGCGCCCCACCCGAGAAAGGCCCCGCATGACCATCGACTCGCCCGCCGCCCCGCAGCCCGCCGCCCCCGATCCGTCCGGCATCGACCCCGCGCTGGCGGACGAGGCCATCGCGCTCGTGCGCACCTGGCTCGAGGCGGCCCGCGGCGAGCGCGTCGACGCCGCCGCCCGCAACCTGGCCGGCGTGCTGCGCGATCCGAACGGCCTGGCGTTCACGGTCGGCTTCGTCGACGGCGTCGTGCGCCCCGAGGACACGCGCGTGGCGGCGCGCAACCTCACCCAGCTCGTCCCCCTCATCCCGTCGTTCCTGCCCGCCCCGCTGCGCGGCCTCATCCGCCTGGGCGCGGCGTTCGCGCCGATCCTGCCGGGCGTCGTCGTGCCGGCCAGCCGCGCCGTGCTGCAGCGCATGGTGCGCCACCTCATCGTCGACGCCCGCGACGAGAAGCTGGGCGCCGCCCTCGCGCGCATCCGCGGCGAGGGCACGCGCCTGAACGTGAACCTGCTGGGCGAGGCGATCCTGGGCCGCCGCGAGGCCGAGCGGCGCCTGGCCGGCACGCGCCGGCTGCTCGAGCGCGACGACGTCGACTACGTGTCGATCAAGGTCTCGTCGACCGTCGCGCCGCACAGCCCGTGGGCCTTCGACGAGGCGGTGCGCGACGCGGTCGATGCCCTGCTGCCGCTGTACGAGGTCGCGCGCGAGCGCGGCACCTTCATCAACCTCGACATGGAGGAGTACAAGGACCTCGACCTCACGCTCGCGGTCTTCACCTCGATCCTGTCGCGGCCCGAGTTCCTCGAGCAGGAGGCCGGCATCGTGCTGCAGGCGTACCTGCCCGACGCGCTCGGGGCGATGATGCGCCTGCAGGAGTGGGCCGCCGAGCGCGTCTCGCGCGGCGGCGCGCCCATCAAGGTGCGCGTCGTGAAGGGCGCGAACCTGCCGATGGAGCAGGTCGACGCCGAGACGCACGGCTGGCCGCTGGCCACCTGGCAGAGCAAGCAGCACAGCGACGCGTCGTACAAGGCGGTGCTGGACTACGCGCTCACGGCCGAGCGCGTGCGCAGCGTGCGGATCGGCGTGGCCGGGCACAACCTCTTCGACATCGCGCTCGCGTGGCTGCTGGCCCGCCGCCGCGGCGCCGAGGCGGGCGTGGAGTTCGAGATGCTGCTGGGCATGGCCACCGCGCAGGCGGCCGTCGTGCGCCGCGAGGTGGGCTCGCTGCTGCTGTACACGCCCGTCGTGCACCCCGACGAGTTCGACGTGGCGATCGCGTACCTGATCCGCCGGCTCGAGGAGGGCGCGAGCCCCGAGAACTTCATGTCGGCCGTGTTCGACCTCGACACCGACCCGGCGCTGTTCGAGCGCGAGAAGCAGCGCTTCCTCGCCTCGATCGAGCTCATGCCGCGCGAGGTGCCCGCCCCCAACCGCGTGCAGGATCGCCGCGAGCCGCAGCCGGCCGGACCGCGCGACGGCTTCGCGAACACGCCCGACACCGACCCGAGCCTCGCTGCCAACCGCGAGTGGGCGGCCGGCATCCGCTCCCGGATGGAGGGATCGACCCTCGGCGCCGACACGCTCGCGGCGCACACCGTGACCGACGCCGCCGCGCTCGACGCGATCGTCGAGGGCGCCGCGGGGGCGGGCGCCGCGTGGCGCGAGCTCGGGGCACAGGCCCGCGCCGCGATCCTGCACCGCGCCGGCGACGTGCTCGAGGCCCACCGCGCCGAGCTGCTGGAGGTCATGGGATCGGAGACCGGGAAGGTCATCGAGCAGGGCGACCCCGAGGTCTCGGAGGCGATCGACTTCGCGCACTACTACGCCGAGAGCGCCGAGCGGCTCGCCGACGTCGACGGCGCCGCGTTCGAGCCCGTCGGCCTCACGGTCGTGACCCCGCCGTGGAACTTCCCCGTCGCGATCCCCGCCGGATCCACCCTCGCCGCCCTCGCCGCCGGCTCGCCCGTGATCCTCAAGCCGGCCCCGAACGCCGCGCGCTGCGGCGCCGTGCTGGCCGAGGCGCTGTGGGAGGCCGGCGTGCCGCGCGACGTGCTGCGGCTCGTGCACGTGGACGAGAGCGAGCTGGGCTCGCGCCTCATCGCACACGAGCGGGTCGAGCGCGTCATCCTCACCGGTGCGTACGAGACGGCCGAGCTGTTCCGCTCGCTGCGGCGCGACCTGCCGCTGCTGGCCGAGACGAGCGGCAAGAACGCGGTCATCGTCACGCCGAGCGCCGACCTCGACCTCGCGGCCAAGGACGTGGCCTACTCGGCCTTCGGGCACGCGGGCCAGAAGTGCTCGGCCGCGTCGCTCGTCGTGCTCGTCGGATCCGTCGCGAAGAGCGAGCGGTTCCGGCGCCAGCTGCTCGACGCCGTCGACGGCTACACGGTCGGCATGCCGTGGCAGGCCGAATCGCGCGTGGGCCCCCTCATCGAGCCGGCCTCGGGCAAGCTGCTGCGCGCCCTGACGCAGCTCGAGCCCGGCCAGTCGTGGCTGCGCGAGCCGGAGCGGCTCGACGAGGCCGGCGCGCTGTGGCGGCCCGGCATCCGCGACGGCGTGCGACCGGGCAGCGAGTTCCACCGCACGGAGTACTTCGGCCCGGTGCTCGGGATCATGACGGCCGAGACGCTCGACGAGGCGATCGAGATCGTGAACGCCGTCGAGTACGGCCTCACGTCGGGCCTGCACGCGCTCGACCCCGACGAGATCGCCACGTGGCTGGATCGCGTGGAGGCGGGCAACGCGTACGTCAACCGCGCCACGACCGGCGCGATCGTGCAGCGCCAGCCGTTCGGCGGCTGGAAGAAGTCGGCCATCGGCGCGGGCACGAAGGCCGGCGGCCCGAGCTACCTGTTCGGGCTCGGCACGTGGCGCGACGCGCCCGTGCGCGCGGGCGGGGCCGATCTCGACCCGGCCGCGCGGCGCGCCGTCGCCGCGGTGGCCGAGGCGGGCGCGGACTCGGCGCAGGACGCCGCCTGGCTCACCGCCGCGCTGGGCACCGACATCGCGGCCGTGGCCGACGAGTTCGGTCTGGCGCGCGACGTGCAGGGGCTACAGCTGGAGCAGAACGTGCTGCGCTACCTGCCGGTGCCGGTCACGGTGCGCGCCGAGGGCGGCCGCGCCGCCGAGCTCGTGCGCGTCGTCGCGGCCGGCCTGCGCGCCGGATCGCCCGTGGCGGTGAGCGCGGCCGCGGAGCCCCCGGCGGGCGTGCGCGCCTACCTCGCGGCCTCCGGCGTGGAGCTCGCGGTCGAGTCGGGCGAGGCGTGGGCGGCGCGCGCCGCCGCGCTCGCGTCGACGGGCGGCCGCATCCGCCTCATCGGCGGATCGGCGGCGGCGGTGTGCGAGGCCACGGGCGGCGCGCCGAACGTCGCGGTCTACGACGGCCCCGTCGTCTCGGCCGGCCGCGTGGAGCTGCTGCCGTTCCTGCGCGAGCAGGCCGTCTCGATCACGGCGCACCGGTTCGGCAACCCGCGCCGGTACGAGGTCCCGGCCGGCATCGCCGGCGCCTGAGACGGTCCCGGGCGCCGGCGGGACGGCCGCGCGCCCGGGAGCCCCGAGGGGCCGCCCCGTAGACTCGGGCCCGACCGACCCGATCGCCGCGGGAGGGCCTGTGACGGCACGAGCATGGTTCGGGGTGTCGCGCCTCGCGACCGCCGCCGTGTGCGCCGTCGCGCTGCTGCACCGCCTGCTGTGGGGGCTCGGATCGCAGACGATCGCCGGGCAGAACTTCTTCGCCTACCTCACGATCCAGTCGAACATCGCCTTCACGATCGTCGCGGCCGTGGGCGGCGTCGTGGCGCTGCGGCGGCGCGAGGACCCGCGCTGGCTCACCGACGTGCGTACCGTCGTGCTGAGCTGGACGATCACCGCCGGCCTCGTGTTCGCCGTGCTCATGTGGCAGTCGAACCTTCGCGGCATCCCCATGTGGGTGCCGTGGTCCGACTACGTGCTGCACTTCGCCCTGCCGGCGCTGACGGTGCTGGGGTGGATCGTCGGGCCGGGGCGGCAGCGCGCCCGCTGGCGCGTGGTGCCGTGGGTGCTCGCCTTCCCCGTCGTGTGGGGGCTGGCGACGATGTGGCGCGGATCGCGCATCGGCTGGTACCCGTACTACTTCCTCGACCTGCGCCAGGTGAGCGGCTTCGCCGAGTTCGCCGGCACGTGCGCCTTCGCCCTCGCGGTGTTCGCGGGCGTGGCGAGCGGGCTCATCCTGCTCAGCCGGCGCGAGACCGTCTGAGGTCTCCGAGCGAGGTCAGGCGTCGACGAACGGCGCGAGCGCGTCGAGCGCGGCCTGCACGGCGTCGGCCTCGTCGAGTTCCGCGAACGCGCGTGCCGCCTCGCCGCCGATGAGGCCCACGAGGATCGGATCGCCCGTGACGGCGGCGAGGTTCACCCACGTCCGCAGGGTCGCCTCGCCGTCGAGCAGGTGCCAGACGGCGGCGTCGGTCGCCCAGAACGGCTCCTCGAACCGCAGCCAGAGCTGCTCCACGGCGCCGCTGCCCAGCGCGGCGATCGCGCTGCGGTGGCCGAGGGGCAGCGGCGGATCGAACTCGATCGATCCGCGCTGCAGCACGCCGATCGGCACGGTGAGGATCGCGCGGTCGGCCGACACCGCCTCGCCCGTGCCCAGCCGCAGGCTCACGCCCGTCTCGTCGTAGGAGACGCCCAGCACCGAGGTCGACAGCGAGACCGACAGCCCGTCGACGGCGTCGGCGGCCAGGCGCGCCGTGTCGCCGAGCGCGGCGGCGCGGGGGCCGGGCAGCGCCGGCGGGTACCAGGCCGACAGCTCGTCGGCATCCGCCCCCGCGTGCGCCGCCAGCACGGCGAGCGCGGCGGCCACGGCCGGGTCCTCGGGATCGGCGCCCGACTGCGCGAGCGCCTCCGACAGCGGCACGTCCGCCGGCTGATCCTGCGCCCACGCCGCGGCGCTCCGGATCGGATCGAGGGAGGGCACGTCGCCCTCGCCCTCGGCCGAGCGGGCGGCCTCGCCCTCCAGGTCGCGCACGTCGGCGTCGAGCTCCTCGAGGCGCGCGCGCAGCGAGTCGTCGTCGGCGTCGACGAGCCAGGCGCCCAGCTGGGGCACGACCGGCCAGTCCTTGTCGTCGAGCGTGTGCAGCCGGCCGCCGACGCGGTCGCGCGCCTCCACCACCGTGACCTCGTACCCGGCGTCGACGAGGAACCGGGCGGCCCGGGCCCCGGCGACGCCCGCGCCCACGACGAACACCCGCTCGCCGTCGCCGGCGACCTCGGTGACCGCGACCGCCGCGCGCACGCCGTCCTGCGCGGCCGCGGTGAGCGATCCGACGGGGTCGCCCAGGGCATCGCCCGCGAAGAAGACCCGCTGGGCGAGGGGCCGGGCCAGCTGCGCCCTGTCGGCCTCGGACGACCCCGGCGGCACGTAGGCGCGGGCGCCGCGGGCGAACGGATCGGTCGTCCACGCGCTGCGCGCGAAGTCGGCGGGGGCCGGCACGCCGCCCTCGGGCGTGAGAGTGGGCGAGGGGCTCGACGGCGAGGGGCGGGGGGCGGGCGGATCGGGGGTGCACGACGCGAGCAGCAGCGTCACGGCGCCGGTGCCGGCGCCGAGCAGGAGCGTGCGTCGCGTGACCCTCATCTCACGCGCCACCCTATCCGCTCCGGGCCGCGGGAGCGGCCCCGACGGCGCCGGGCCGGCGCCGGGCCGGCGTCACGCGGCGTCATGGAACGCGACACGCGAGGGGCGTTCCGCGTACGCTCGCGATCGTCCACCCGTTCGGCCGTCCGCCTCGACGAGGAGCCCCATGAGCACCATCCAGACCACCACCGCCGGCAGCCTGCCCCGCACGCAGGCGCTCATCGACGCCAACGCGGCGCGCGAGTTCGAGGACGACGGCTTCACGCTGAAGTCCTCGCCGGAGTTCGAGGGGCTGCTGGCCGATGCGGTGGCCGACGTCGTCGAGCGCCAGCGCCAGGCCGGCATCACGCAGCCGGGCGACGGCGAGTACGGCCACGCCATGTCGGCGCCGACCGACTACGGCGCGTGGTGGGTCTACTCGTTCCAGCGCGCGAAGGGCCTGACCCTCACCGACGAGGACATCTTCTCGCAGCAGCCCGTGCGCTCCGAGCCCGGGAACATCCGGCTGACGTCGTTCCCCGACCGCCGGGACTGGACGATCTTCCGCGAGGCCTACAGCGACCCGAACAGCTTCATCAGCGTCGGCAGCAACGCCACCGCGTTCCCCGCCACGACCGGCCCCATCGCGTACGCCGGCCACGACGCCGTCGCGAGCGACGTGCGCAACCTCACGGCCGCGCTGCGGCCCGGCGAGCAGGGCTTCATCCCCTCGCTCGCGCCCGGGTCGGCCGCGCGCATCGCCAACCGGTACTACGCCACCGACGAGGAGCACATCGCCGCGTGGGGCGCGGCGCTGCACCACGAGTACAAGGCGATCACCGACGCGGGCCTCATCGTGCAGCTCGACGATCCCTCGCTGGCCGAGAACTGGGACCAGATCAACCCGGAGCCGAGCGTGGAGGACTACCTCGCCTTCACGCAGATCCGGATCGACGCGATCAACGAGGCGATCCGCGGCCTGCCCAAGGAGCTCGTGCGCCTGCACCTGTGCTGGGGATCGTGGCACGGCCCGCACACGACCGACATCGAGCTGAAGCACATCCTCAAGACCGTGCTGGGCGCCAACGTCGGGCAGATCTCGTTCGAGGCCGCCAACGCCCGCCACGAGCACGAGTGGGCGGTGTGGGAGGAGAACAAGGACATCATCCCCGACGACCTCGTGCTCGTCCCGGGCGTCATCGGCCACTCCACGAACCTCGTCGAGCACCCCGACCTCGTGGCGCAGCGCATCGAGCGCTTCGCCCGGATCGTGGGCCCGGATCGCGTGATCGCCTCGACCGACTGCGGCCTGGGCGGCCGCCTGCACCCGCAGATCGCGTGGGCCAAGCTCGAGTCCCTCGGCGAGGGTGCGCGCCGCGCCGGCGCCCGGGTCTGAGCCCCGGTCCGAGCGGCGCCCGTCCCCTCCTGCACAGCGCCCGGGCTCTGTCCCGCACAACGAAGGAAAACCGCGGGACGGACAGGGCGACACGCCGCGGCCGCGCTCGCCCGCGGACCCGTGTTCCTTCGTTGTGCAGGACCGGGGCGGTCGCGGGTCCGCGCCCGCGGCGCAAGGGGGCAGCTACGGCCGGCTGCGCTCGCTGTTCGACCGCGGCAGCTGCAGCACGATGGCCGCGCCCAGCACCGCCGCGCCGGCATAGAGGAAGAACACCCCGGGGTAGCCGTTGCCCGACGCGATCATGACGCCCGTGAGGTAGGGGCCGACGATCGCGCCCAGGCGGCCGACGCCCGAGACGAGGCCGAGACCCGTGCCCACGAGGTGCTTCTCGTACACGTGACCGCACATGGCGTACAGCAGCGCCGAGGTGGAGAAGACGAACAGCCCGGTCACGAACACGACCGCGTTCAGCGCGATCTCGCTGCCGATCCGGATCGACATGACGGCCAGGAACACCGCCGCGCCGGCGAACCACAGCGCCGTGACGCCCTTGATCCCCCGCGCGTCGGCGGCGCGCGCCGAGATGACGATGCCGGCGAGGGCCCCGGCGTTGAGCAGGAAGAGCATCACGAGCGAGTCGGCCACGGGGTAGCCCGCCGTGGTCATGATCTTGGGCAGCCACGAGTTCATGCCGTAGACGAGCACGAGGCCCATGAAGTTCGCCGCCCACAGCGCAAGGGTGATGCGCAGGTAGCGCGGCTTCAGCGTGTCGAGCGCGCGGGCCCGCGGGGCGGCGTCGGCCGCCGGACCGGCGACGTGCGCGGCCGTCTCGGGCAGCGCGAAGATCATGACGATGCCGAGCACGAGGCCCAGCCCACCGCCCGCCGCGAAGAGCCACTCCCAGTGCAGGCCGGCGGCGAGCGCGGCGAGCGAGGCCGCCACCGCGCCCACGTGGTAGCCGGTCATGACGAGGCCGTTGGCGCGGGCGCGGCGGCCGGGAGGGGCCGCCTCCTGGATCATCGCGAGCGCGACGGGCATGCAGCCGCCCAGGCCGATGCCGGCGAGCAGGCGCAGCACCCCCATCGCGAACGGATCGGGGAAGAGCGGCAGCAGCAGCGTGAGCGCCGAGAAGCTCAGCACCGCCGCGATGAGCGGCACACGCCGCCCGAAGCGATCGGAGATCGGCCCCATCGTCGCCGCGCCGAGGCCCACGCCGACGAGCGAGAGCGTGACGACGACGTTCATCGCCGCCGTGTCGAGCCCGACCGGGCCCGTGAGCGTGGGCATCGCGGCGCCGAGCGCGACGATGTCGTACCCCTCGAACACCACGGTGAGCCAGCACAGCACGGTCACCCACCGGCTCGCGGCGGGCGCGGGGCTGATCTGCTTCGGGAGGGCCTGCGACATCGTGGTCCTTGCTCGAGGGGCGGCGCGTCGGGTGCGCGCCTGGGAGTTCCCGACGCGCCGGCGGCCGTCGTGCGTCTCATTCTGACGCCTCCCGCGCTCCCGTGCGCCGCGATCGGTGTCAAGCCCGCGCGAGCGGGCCCGGTGCCGACCGATACTGTCGGCATGGTCCGCCTCCGCCGCACGTCCCCGGATCAGCCCGGCTGGACGCGGCGGAGGGCCGGCCGGGGCTTCCAGTACCTCGACGCGTCGGGCGCCCGGCTGCCCGACGAGGCCGTGAAGCGCATCCGCTCGCTGGCGATCCCGCCCGCGTGGCGCGACGTGTGGATCACGCCGCACGAGAACGGCCACCTGCAGGCCGTGGGCACCGACGACGCCGGGCGGCGCCAGTACCTCTACCACCCGCAGTGGCGCACGCGCCGCGACGCGGCGAAGTTCGACCGCGTGCTCGACTTCGGCGCCGCGCTCGGGCGGTCGCGGCCGCGCCTGCTCGACGACCTCGACGTCGACGGCATGCCGCTCGAGCGCGCGTGCGCCGCCGCGGTGCGCCTGCTCGACCTCGGCTGCTTCCGGATCGGCGACGACGTGTACGGCGACCGCTACGGCAGCTACGGGCTCACGACGCTCGAGCGCGCGCACGTGCGGCGCGCCGGCGGGCTGCTCGTGTTCCGTTTCACGGGCAAGTCCGGCATCCCACACCGGATCGAGATCGACGACGAGCGCGTCGTCGGGGCGATCGAGGCGATGCGCCGGCGCCGAGGCGAGCCGACGGCGCTGCTCGCCTTCCGCGACGGGCGCGGCTGGCGGCGGCTGACGCCAGCCCTCGTGAACGAGTACGTGCGCGACGCGACCGGCGCCGACGCCACCGCGAAGGACTTCCGCACGTGGCACGCCACCGTGCTGGCGGCGAGCGAGCTCGCCGGGCGCCACGACGAGGGCGCGACCGCCGCGGCCCGCAAGCGCGCGGTCGCCGACGCGATGCGCGAGGTGGCGGCCTTCCTCGGCAACACCCCGACGGTCGCCCGCTCGTCGTACGTGGATCCGCGCGTCGTGTCGGCGTTCGACGAGGGCCGCACGATCGAGCGGGCCGTGCGCCGGTCGCATCCCGACGCCGACACCCGCCAGCTCGCGCTCGAGCGCGCGACGATCCGGCTCATCCGCGACTGACGCGCGGGCGCGGGATCAGGAGGCGAGGCGGCGGAAGCGGTCGTGCATGCGGTCGCGGCGCGACGACGCGCGCTCGGAGCGATCCGTGCCCAGCGATCCGGCGCCCGCCACCTTGAGGATCGCCCGAGCGAGCACCTCGGCCGGTTGCGTGCGGCGGGCGACGTCGTCGGCGAGCATCTCGACGAGGGCGGCGACCTCGGCCTCGGCGCGGGCCGCGATGGGGAACCACGGCAGCGCGTGGTGCCACGCCTTGAACGCCACCTGCAGCACCTCGTGCCGCTGCTCCACGTGCGCGCGCTCGTGCGCCATGACGGCGGCGAGCTCTCCGGGCTCGAGGTCGTCGAGCAGCCCGCGCGAGAGCACGGTGACCGAGCCGACGCCGCGCGGCAGGCAGTACGCCACGGGCGCGGCGTCGTCGAGCACGCGCGTGCGGGCGCGATCCGGATCGGGCACGCTCAGCAGCTCGAGCAGCGCGAGGTGGCGGCGGCGCTGCCGCTCGAACGACACGACGGAGGCGACGAGGTGCGCGAGCAGGTACGCGGCGAGCGCGAGCGCGGGGATGCCCGCGAGCCAGGGATGGGCGGGCACGAGGGCGATGCCGACCAGCCACAGCGAGCCGATCATCGTGAAGCCACCGGCCAGGGCGATGCCCTGCCACAGCAGCAGCGCGAGCACGGGCCGGCGCGGCGGCCACGCGGCCCGCGAGAGCGCGATCGGCACGGGCCACGCCAGCAGCACGGCTACGAGCGCGCAGGCGGCGGCCGCCGCCAGGTCCCACGCCGTCACGCTCACCGCTCAAGCGTATTCGTCCGCGCCCGGCCCGGTTCCCGGCTGCGGTGGTGAACTACACAGAGCCCGCGAGCAGCCGGCGGAGGATGGCCGCGTCCTCCTCGGAGACGCCGCCGACGAAGCGCGCGAGCACCGCGCTGCGGTCGTCGGCCACGCCGAGCACCTCGTGCATCAGCTCGGCCATGTGCTCCTCGCGCGAGCCGACCGCGCGGTAGCGGTGCGGGCGCGCCGAGCGGTCGCTCGTCACGAACCCCTTCTTGTCGAGCCGCGAGAGCACCGTCAGCAGCGTCGTGGCCGCCAGGTCCCTCCCCTGCGCCTCGAGCACGTCCTTGACGTCGTAGGCGGTGAGGGGCTGATCCGCGTCCCAGACGACGTCCATCACGGCCCGCTCCAGGTCACCCAGATTCGCCATCGCCTCCCCTTCCTGCGCGTAGACGAGGTCCTATTCTACCCGCGGCCGAAGATGTTCTACACCCGGTCGAAATCGCTTCTTCTATGTGGTGTCGAACTACTTCTACAGTATGTAGAATCCAGGGGACGCATCACCTGACGAAGGGGGCAGCGGTGGATCCGCTCGACATCGCGCGCTGGCAGTTCGGCATCACGACCGTCTACCACTTCCTCATGGTCCCGCTCACGCTGGGCCTCGGCATGACCGTCGCGATCCTGCAGACCCGATGGGTGCGCACGGGCGACGAGCGCTACCTGCGCATGACGAAGTTCTGGGGCAAGCTCTACCTCATCAACTTCATCGTGGGCGTGGCCACCGGCCTCGTCCAGGAGTTCCAGTTCGGCATGGCCTGGAGCGAGTACTCCCGCTTCGTCGGCGACGTGTTCGGCGCCCCGCTCGCGCTCGAGGGCCTGCTGGCGTTCTTCGCCGAATCGACCTTCCTCGGCGTGTGGATCTTCGGCTGGGGCCGCCTGCGCAAGGGCCTGCACCTCATGGCGCTGTGGTTCGCGGTGATCGGATCGTGGATCTCGGCGTACTTCATCATCGTCGCGAACTCGTGGATGCAGCACCCGGTGGGCGTCGAGCTCGGCGCCGACGGCCGCCCCGTCATGACCGACATCTGGGCCGTGCTCACCAACAACACGGCGCTGGCGGCGTTCTCGCACACGATCGCGGGCGCGCTCGTCGTGGCGGGCATGTTCCTGCTCGGCATCAGCTGGTACCACCTGTGGCGCCGCCGCCACGACGGCATCGACACGGTGGACGAGCGCGGCGCGGTCGTCGTCGGATCCGCCCCCGGCATCCCCGGCCGCGACGAGAAGGACCACGGCGTGTGGCTGCGGTCGCTGCGCATCGGCGCGCTCGTGGCGATCCTCGGCTTCGGCGGCACGGTCATCACGGGCGACATCCAGGGCAAGCTCATGTACGAGCAGCAGCCGATGAAGATGGCCGCGGCCGAGGCCGCCTGCCACACCGGCTCGTCGTTCTCCGTGCTGTCGATCGGCGACCCGGGATCGACCGACTGCGAGGACGTCGTCACGCTCATCGAGATCCCCGGTGTGCTCGGCTTCCTCGGCGCCGGCGACTTCGACGCGCAGATGCCCGGGATCAACGACCTCGAGCCGCAGTACGTCGACCAGTACGGCGAGACGATCCCCGACGACGAGCTGTACGGCGACCGCGCGGGCTCGGAGGTGCAGTACGTGCCGCCGATGTGGGTGACGTACTGGGGCTTCCGGCTCATGATCGGCCTCGGCGGCATCGTCGCGGCCGCCGCCGTGGTGGCGCTCTGGCTCACCCGCCGCGGCACCGTGCCGACCTCGAAGTGGATCATGCGGCTCGCGCTGCTCGGGATCGTCGCGCCGTTCGCGGCGAACATCGCCGGCTGGGTCTTCACCGAGATCGGCCGCCAGCCGTTCGTCGTGGCGCCGAACCCCGACCCGTCGGGCATCGACGGCGTGTTCATGTTCACGGCGGCGGCGGTCTCCCCCGGTGTGACGGCCGGCGAGATGCTCTTCTCGGTCATCGCGCTCACGACGATCTACGGCGTGCTCGCGGTCGTCGAGATCGGGCTGCTCGCCAAGTACATCCGCGGCGGGGTGGTCTCCGGCATGCCCGAGCTCGGCCATGCCGACGACCACGACGACGAGCCGCCCACCGACCGGCGAGACGACGTGCTCGCGTTCGCCTACTGATCCGCTGGCAAGGAGAGAGACATCATGGACGCCCTTCCCGTCGTCTGGTTCATCGCGATCGCCGTGCTCTGGATCGGGTTCCTGCTCCTCGAGGGCTTCGACCTCGGCGTGGGCATGCACCTGCTGTTCTCGACGCGCGACGAGCGCGAGCGGCGCACGATGCTCAACACGATCGGACCCGTGTGGGACGGCAACGAGGTGTGGCTCATCACGGCGGGAGCCGCGATCTTCGCGGCGTTCCCGTTCTGGTACGCCTCGCTGTTCAGCTCGCTCTACATCCCGCTCACGATCACCCTGCTCGCGCTGATCCTGCGCGCGGTGTCGATCGAGTACCGCGGCAAGGTGCACTCGGAGCGCTGGCGGCGGTTCTGGACGCGGGCGCTCGGCTGGGGCTCGCTCGTCGTCGCGTTCTGCATCGGGGCGGCCCTGGCCATCACGTCGACCGGCCTGCCGATCGACGACAACGGCGACCGCGTGGGGCACCCGTTCGTGTGGCTCACGGTGCCGGCCGTCCTGGGCGGCCTGGGCGTGGTCGGCTTCGCGCTCGTGCACGGCTCGACGTTCCTGGCACTCAAGACCGACGGCGCGATCCGCGAGCGCGCCGCGCGCTTCAGCGCCACGTGGGCGCCGCTGCTGCTCGCGCCCGCCGCCGCGTGGGCGCTGTGGGTGCAGTTCGCCCACGGCGGCAACCCGATGTCGTGGGCCCTCGTGGTGCTCGCCGTCGTGGCCGCGGCCTTCGGCTGGGGCAGCGCGCGCCGGCGCCACGAGGGCCGCGCGTTCCTCGGCTACTCCGGGTTCGTGCTCTTCGGCGCCGGCTCGATCTTCGCGGGCATGTTCCCCTACGTGCTGCCCTCGACGCTCGATCCCGACTTCGGCCTCACGGTGTGGGGCGCCGCGAGCGGCACCTACACGCTCTCGGTGATGACCGTGGTGGCCGCCATCGGGCTGCCGATCGTGCTGGGATACCAGGCATGGTCGTACTGGGTGTTCCGTAAGCGCCTCTCCCCCGGCATGATCCCCGACGCCCACGACTTCATCCCCGCGATCCTGCGCGAGAAGGCGCACGAGCCCGCTCGTCGATCGGAGTGAGCGCAGCGAACGAAGCGGAGACGGGTTGAGCGAGCGAAGCGAGTCGAAACCGGAGGCGCCGAGCCCGACGCCACGCCCCGATCTCGGCCCGGTCCCGCCGGCGCGGCTGCTGTGGCTGGGCGTGTTCGCGACGCTGAAGGCGGTCGGGCTCGTGCTCGTGGCCGAGGCGGTGGCGCGCGGCGTCGTGGGCGTGCAGGCGGGCGAGCTCGACGCGCGCGCCGTCGTGATCCTCGGCGCCTCGGGCGCCCTGCTGCGGGCGCTGGCCGGCTGGGCCACGCAGGTGGCGGCGCAGCGCGTGGCGATCGCCGTGAAGCGCGACCTGCGCGCCCGCCTGTGGCGGCGGATCGCGGCGGGCGATGCGGCCGGCGGCGCCGAGAAGCAGGGCGGCGTCGTCGTGCTCGCCTCGGAGGGCCTGGACGACCTCGACGACTACTACACGCAGAGCCTGCCGGCGATGATCGCGGCCGTCGCGATCCCGCTCGTCGTGGGCCTGCGCATCCTCGGGGCCGACGGGGTGAGCGCGCTCATCGTCGTGCTCACGGTGCCGCTCGTGCCGGTGTTCATGATCCTCATCGGCCGCCACACGCAGGAGCGCACGGACGAGGCCACGGGCGCGCTCACGCGGCTGGCCGATCACCTCACCGAGCTGGCGCGGGGGCTGCCCGTGCTCGTGGGGCTCGGCCGGGTGCAGGAGCAGACGCGCTCGCTCGACCGGATCCAGCGCGAGTACCGCGAGCGCACCCTCGCGACGCTGCGCACCGCCTTCCTCTCGGCGCTCGCCCTCGAGCTCATCGCGACGCTCTCGGTCGCGGTCGTGGCCGTGTTCCTCGGCCTGCGGCTGCTGTACGACACCGTGCCGCTGGAGCCCGCGCTGCTCGCGCTCATCCTGGCGCCCGAGATCTACGCGGCGCTGCGCGACGTCGGCACGGCGTTCCACGCCTCGCAGAACGGCCTGTCGGCCCTCACCCGAGTGAAGGCGCTGCTGGCCCGCCCGATCGCACGGGATGCGCGGGGTGCGGTGGTCGGTGCAACCCCACGGTTGCTGAACGAAGTGAGCGAAGCGAACGAAGATGAAGCGACCACAGCAACGCCCGCTCATCGCCCGGGCGCGCGCAACCCGTCGCGGCCGATCGACGAGCGGCCGATGTTGCGGTGGTCGCTTCATCTCCGCGGCCTCCGGCCGCTCCGTTCAGCAACCGATCGGTGCAGCCCGCCGGTCGCCGAACGCAAGCGACCACCCGAACCGATCCGGATCACCGACCTCACGATCCGGTACGCCGGCCGGGCGGCGCCCGTCGTCGAGGGGCTCGGCGCCGAGCTGCGCGGGATCGTCGCCGTCACCGGTCCGAGCGGGGCGGGCAAGTCGACGCTGCTCGCGGCGCTCACCGGATCCCTGCCCGCCGACGCCGAGGTGACCGGGGCGATCCGCGGCGCCGATCCGTCGGCCGTCGCGTGGTCGCCGCAGGCGCCGCGCCCGTTCGCCGCGACGCCCCGCGAGGAACTCGCACTGTACGGCGCCGCCGATCCGCTCGCCGCGCTCGCGGAGCTGGGGCTCGAGCGCGTCGCCGACGCGGCGGTGGCCGAGCTGAGCCCGGGCGAGCAGCGCCGCCTCGCGGTGGCCCGGGCGCTCGCGCGCGTCGACGCGGGCGCGAGCCTGCTCGTGCTCGACGAGCCGACCGCGCACCTCGACGCCGTCTCCGCCGACCGGGTGCGCGCCGCCGTCCGCCGCCGCGCCGCGCGCGCCACCGTCGTCCTCGCCACCCACGAGCCCGAGACCCTCGCCCTGGCGACCTCCACCGTCGCGGTCGGATCGAGCGAGGCCGCACCCGCGCCCGCGCCGCGGCAGCGGATCGAAGACCCGGGCCCGCCACGCGAGGCGCCCGGCCTCGACTCGTCGCTGCGCTCCTCGCTCGGCCCGTCTCGGCTCCGCGCTCCGCGCTCCGCTCGACGAGCGGATGTCCGCGCCGCGACGCCCGCGCGGCTGCTCGCCTCCGTGATCCGGCCCGCGCGCTGGCGCTGGCTCGGGGCGATCGTGCTCGGCGTCGTCGCCACGGGCATGGGCCTGTCGCTCACGGCGATCTCGGGCTGGCTCATCGTGCGGGCCAGCGAGGAGCAGTACATCATGTACCTGCTCGTGGCCATCGTGGGCGTGCGCTTCTTCGGGATCGGCCGCTCGGTCGGCCGCTACGCCGAGCGGCTCGCGACGCACGACGCGGCGTTCCGCGTGATCGACGCGCTGCGGCTGCGGCTGTGGGGAGCGATCGCGGCGCGCGGCGCCGGATCGCGGCGGCTGCTGGAGGGCGGATCCCCCGTCGACCACCTCGTGACGCAGGCCGACGAGCTGCGCGACCAGCTGCCGCGCACCCTCGCGCCGATCGCCGTCGGCGTGCTGTCGATCCTCGGCATCGCGGCGACGACGTGGGTCGTCGCCCCGACGCTCGCCCTGCCCGTCGCCGGGACCCTGCTGCTCGCCGCCGGCCTCGGCTCGGCGCTCGCGGTGATCGCCGCGCGCGGGGCCGGGGCCGCCGGGGTGCGCGAGCGTGCCGCGGTCGTGCGGGGCACCGCCGCCCTCGCCGACGCCGCCGACGACCTGCGTGGCAACGGCGAGGCCCCCGTGCGCGCGGCCCTGACCCGGCTCGACGCCACGGCCGAGCGCCTCGCGCGCGCCGAGCGGTCGGCGACGTGGGGTGCGGGCCTCGGCGCGGCCGTCGCCGTGCTCGCCACGTCGCTGCTCGCCGCGCTCGTCGCGGTGCTCGCCCCCGGCCTGCTCGCCCAGGACCTCGCCGTCGTCGCCCTTCTCTCCCTCGCGGCGCTGGAGCCGCTCGACGGTCTCGTCCGCGCCGTCCACCGCCTGCCCGCGCTGCGCGCCGCGCTCGCCCGGCTCGCCCTCGTGCTGCGCCCGATCCCGCCCGCCCTCACGGGCGACCGCGAGCCGGCCGATCCGGTGCGGCACATCGAGCTCGACGGCGTCTCCGCGCGGTACCCCGGCGCCGCCGCCCCGGCGTTCGCGGGGGTCGACGGTGCGGCGCGCGCGGGCGAGTGGCTCGTGCTCGCGGGGCCGAGCGGCTCGGGCAAGTCCACCCTGCTCTCGGTGCTCATGGGCGCGCTGCCTGCGGCCGCGGGCGAGGTCCGCGCCGACGGCGTGCCGCTGCCCCGGCTCGACGCCGCGGCGTGGCGGCGGCGCGTGGCGTGGTGCCCGCAGGAGGCGTACGTGTTCGACTCGACCCTGCGCGGCAACCTGCTGCTCGCGCGCGACCGCGCGGACGCGCCCTCCGACGCCGACATGCGCCGGGCGCTCGAGCGCGCGGGCCTCGGCGCGCTGCTCGACGCGCTGCCCGAGGGGTTCGACACGCGGGTCGGCGCCGGGGGATCCGCGCTGTCGGGCGGCGAGCGCCAGCGCCTGGCCGTGGCGCGCGTCCTGCTCAGCCGCGCAGGCATCCTGCTGCTCGACGAGCCGACGGCGCACCTCGACGCCCCGACGGCCGCCGCCATGATGGACGACATCCGCGCCGCCTCGGCCGATCGCATCACGGTGCTCGTCTCGCACCGCCCCGCCGACATGCGCGCCGGCGACCGGGTCATCCGCCTGGGCGCGGTGCGCGCCGCCACCGCAGCAGCCGCGACCTCGCGGCGGGAGCGGTCAGAATAGACGCATGCCCGAGACCATCGAGTCGCTCATCGACCACGCCTGCCTCATCGTGCATGGGCCGGACCAGCGCGGGATCGTCGCGGAGGTCGCGGCGCTCATCTCGCGCAACAAGGGGAACATCACCTCGCTCGACCAGTATTCGAGCGACCCGGAGGGCGGCGACTTCTTCCAGCGCGTCGTGTTCCACCGCCCCGAGCTCGTCGCCGCGCTGCCCGAGATCCGCGACGACCTCGAGCGCACGCTCGGCGCGCTCGGCATGTCGTGGCGGATCGACGACATGTCGATCCCGAAGCGGATGGCGATCCTCGCGTCGAAGAGCGACCACTGCCTGCTCGACCTGCTGTGGCGGCACCGCCGCGGCGACCTGCCGGTGACGATCCCCATGGTCATCTCGAACCACACGAAGGTGGCCGAGGACGTGCGCTCCTTCGGCGTGCCCTTCTTCCACGTGCCCTCGCAGGTCGGCCCCGACAAGTCGGAGTCGGAGGCGGCGATCCTGAAGCTGCTGGCCGGGAACGTCGACTTCGTCGTGCTGGCCCGCTACATGCAGGTGATCTCGAACGACTTCCTCGAGAAGCTGGGCGTGCCCGTCATCAACATCCACCACTCGTTCCTGCCCGCGTTCATCGGCGCCGAGCCGTACCGCAAGGCGAAGGAGCGCGGCGTCAAGCTCATCGGCGCGACCGCGCACTACGTGACGGAGCAGCTGGACGAGGGCCCGATCATCGAGCAGGACGTCGTGCGCGTGACGCACGCCGAGACCGCGGCCGATCTGCAGCGCCGCGGCGCCGACGTGGAGCGCGCCGTGCTCTCGCGCGCGGTGCTGTGGCACGCGCAGGATCGCGTGATCCGCCACGGCAACCACACGATCGTCTTCTGAGGCGACCGACGGGCTCAGTGCACGAACTCCATGAGCTCGGAGCCGAGGGTGCGGAAGACCCGGTGGGCGCGGTCGCGGTGCATGGGCGAGAGGTCGTCGAAGCAGACGGTGAGCGCGTACGCGATGCCCGCACCCGGCCCCGCGATCACGCCGGCCTCGGCGCGCACGCCCGCGCTGTTGCGGCCGGTGCGGTTGAGGAAGAGCAGCCCGTGGCGGTCGTCGTCGTGCGCGAACGGATCGAGGTTGGTCGCGGCGCCGACGAGCGTGAGGTCGTAGCCCAGCGTCAGCCACTCGGCCACCTGCGCGCTCACCCGCGCGTTCACGGCGCGGCCGTTCACGAGGTCCGAGAACAGCTTCGCGTACTCCCGCGTGGTGCCCAGCGCGAAGTGCGGGGCGTCGTCCGGCCCGCGCTCGTCGCGGAAGCGGTCGAGCACCGCCGAGCGCGGCATCCCCAGCTCCACGAGCCGGCGCGTGACCGCCTCGAGCCCCACCGACTCGAGCAGCGCGTTCACGGCGTAGGCGTCGCCCGTGGCCGCCGCCAGCACGACGAGGTCGCCGAGCGGCAGCGTGGGCACCGCCAGGTGGCGCCAGATCCCCGCCACGCCGACCCGGTCGAGTCCGGACCGCTCGACGAGCGCGAACGGATCGAGGGTCTCCTCCTCGAATCGCGCGGCGGCCTCGACGAGGATCGGCACGACGCCGAGCCCGGCGATCGGCAGGGTGACGTAGTCGTCGCCCGACAGCACGACGGACCCGCGATCGAGATCGGTGATGTGGATCGACACCTGCGCGCCGGACGAGGCGAGATCGTCGAGCGCGGCCATGGTGCCGGCGAAGACCCCGTTGCGTCCGCGGCGCACGACGCGGGAGCGGCCATCGCGCGCGCGTCGCCGCGATGCGGTGTCGTGATCGGGCTCGACGGCCACGATTCCTCCGGGGATGACGGGGTGGGGGGAAGGATCCGCGCGCTGCCCGGCGGCCGGCCCCCAGGGAGCTCATCGCCCCCGGCCCCGTGCGCTCACGCGCGTGCGCGCACCCTCACGCGCCGATCCATTAGCAGACTAATCCGCCCGCCGCGCTGAGCGCGGCGGGCGGAGAAGACGTCACCAGATCGTCACACGCCGGTCAGGCGCGAGCCACAGCGCGTCCGACTCCGTCACGCCGAAGGCGCCGTAGAACGCGTCGATGTTGCGCACGATCTGGTTGCAGCGGAACTCGGCCGGCGCGTGCGGATCGATCGTGAGCAGGCGGATCGTCTCGGCCTCGCGGCCCTTCTGCTGCCAGCACTGCGCCCACGACAGGAACACGCGCTGCACGCCCGTGAGGCCGTCGATCTCGGGCGCCTCCCCTCCCGCGAGCGAGAGCTCGTACGCCTTCAGCGCGATGCCGAGCCCGCCGAGGTCGCCGATGTTCTCGCCGACCGTGAGCGCGCCGTTGACGCGATGCGTCTGCGGGTCGAGGCCCTCCGGGGTGAGCTCGTCGTACTGCGCGATGAGCACCTTCGTGCGCTCCTCGAACGCGGCGCGGTCCTCGTCCGTCCACCAGTTGCGCAGCGCGCCGGTGCCGTCGTACTGCGATCCCTGGTCGTCGAATCCGTGCCCGATCTCGTGGCCGATGACGGCGCCGATCCCGCCGTAGTTGGCGGCGGCGTCGCGCTCGGCGTCGAAGAACGGGTACTGCAGGATCGCGGCGGGGAACACGATCTCGTTCATCGTGGGGTTGTAGTACGCGTTCACCGTCTGCGGCGTCATGTGCCACTCGTCGCGATCGATGGGCCCGCCCAGCTTCGCCAGCTCGCGGTCGTGCTCGAAGGCGGCGGCGCGCTGCACGTTGCCGAGCAGGTCGGCGGCGTCGATCTCGAGCGCCGCGTAGTCGCGACATTTCACGGGGTAGCCGATCTTGGGCGTGAACGCGTCGAGCTTGGCGAGCGCCTTCTCGCGCGTGGCGGGGCTCATCCACTCCAGCGCCGTGATGCTCTGCCGATAGGCCTCGATGAGGTTCGCGACGAGCTCGTCCATGGCGGCCTTCGCCGCGGGCGGGAAGTGCCGCTCGACGTACACCTTGCCCACGGCCTCGCCCATGGATCCCTCCACGAGCGAGACCCCGCGCTTCCAGCGCTCGCGGTTGGCCGGCACGCCCGTGAGGGTGGTGCCGTAGAACGAGAAGCTCTCGTCGACGAGGTCGTCGGTGAGGTACGGCGCCGCGGCCCGCACGACGCGATAGCGCAGCCAGGCCTTCCAGTCGTCCAGCCGCTCCGGCACGAGCAGCGAGCCGAGCCCCTCGAGGTACGACGGCTGCGCCACGACGACCTCCGCGAGCCCGGCGGGATCGGGCGCGACGGCCTCCAGCCACGGCTGCAGGTCGAGGCCCGCGAGCTGCTGCGCCTCGGCCCACGACTTCAGGTTGTAGGTGGCCACCGCGTCGCGGCTGCGCACCTTGTCCCAGTGGTGCGTGGCGAGCTCGGTCTCGAGCGTGAAGAGGCGCTCCGCCTGCTCGGCCGCGTCGGCGACGCCGCCGAGCGCGAGCAGCCGCTCGGCGTGGGCGCGGAAGGCGGTGCGGATCTGCTCGAAGGTGTCGAGGCGGTAGTAGCTCTCGTCGGGCAGCGAGAGCCCGGCCTGCATCAGGTACGCGATGTACCGGTCGGGCGCGCCCTTGTCGGGCCCCACGTACATGCCGACGAGGGCGGCGACGCCCGCGCGGTCCAGGCGGCCGAGCGCGGCGAGGAACGCGGGCACGTCGGCGATGGCGTCGACCTCGGCCAGGCGCGGTGCGAGCGGCGCCGTGCCGAGCTGCGCGATCCGGTCGGTGTCCATGAACGAGGCGTACAGGTCGCCGATCTTGCGCGTCTCGGTGCCGGGCTCGGCGCCCTGCGCCTCCTCGATGATCGCGCGCACCTGCGCCTCGGCCTGCTCGGCCAGCAGGTGGAACGAGCCCCAGCGCGCCTTGTCCTCCGGGATGTCCGTGCGCGCGATCCACGATCCGTTCACGTGCCGGTACAGGTCGTCCTGCGGGCGGACGTTCGGGTCGAGTTCGTCGATGGCGATGCCGGAGGGTTCAGTCATGCGTCCCATCGTAGGGTCGCGCCTCCCGGCGGCGGGCGGGCCTCCCAGCGGTCTCACCGGCCGCCGCACCGGGGGCAGGGCACGATAGAGGCGGGAGGCGCCGGATGCTCGTGGTGGACGTGGTCGTGATCGTGGTGATCGTCGTCGCGCTGCTGAGCGGGCTGCGCGTCGGGCTGTTCACGGGGCTCGGCGCCTGGGCGGGCTTCGCCGCCGGCGCGCTGCTCGCCCCCTGGCTCGCGCCGCTGGCGAGCCGTGCCGTGCCCGAGCCAGCATGGCGCGGCGTGGCCGTGTTCGCGACGGTGATCGCGCTGCTGGCCGTGGGCACGGCCGTCGGCACCTCCATCGGCTCGCTGCTGCGCCGCGGCGCCCGACGCATCAGGGTCGGCGCGCTCGACCGGCTGCTCGGCGGCGTCGTCGGCGCGATCGCCGCCACGCTCGCGGCCGCGCTGGCCGGGTCCGTCATCGCGACGGCCGGCATCCCCGTCGTCTCGGCCGCCGTGGCCTCCTCGACCGCGCTGCGCACGATCGACCGCTTCACCCCCGATCCGGTCGCCGAGGCCCTCGCGCGCCTGCGCTCGGTCGTGGTCGACGACGCCCTGCCGGCCCTCGGCGGCATCGTCGATCCCGGCGTCGTGCTGCCCTCTCCCGAGCTCGACACCGACGATCCCGCCCTCGCCCAGGCGGCGTCGTCCGTCGCGCGCATCTCGGGCGTCGCCTATGCGTGCGGCACCGGGTCGACCGGCTCGGGCTTCGTCGTGGCCGACGACCTCATCGTCACCAACGCCCACGTGGTGGCCGGCGTCGAGTCGGTCGTCGTCGAGCTGCCCGAGCAGCCGGCCGTGGACGGGCGGATCGTGTACTTCGATCCCGTGGACGACCTGGCCGTGGTGGCCGCCGACATCTCCGCCGCGCCCCTCGACGTCACGGCGCCGCTGGGCGTGGGCGCCGAGGCCGCCGTGCTGGGCTACCCCTACGGAGGGCCCCTCGAGATCCGCGCGGGATCGGTGATGTCGGTGGGACCGGTGTCGATGCAGGACATCTACGGCGACGCGCGCACCGAGCGCGACACCTACGCCCTCGCGGTGGAGGTGCGACCGGGCAACTCGGGCGGCCCGCTGCTCACCCCGTCGGGCGACGTGGCCGGCGTCGTCTTCGCGCGCGACGAGGCCAATCCGGGCATCGGGTACGCCATGACCACCGCCGAGCTGGAGCCGGTCCTCGCGTCGGTCGACGCCGCGGCCGCGCCGGTGCCGACGGGGCGCTGCACGGGCTGACCGCGGCCGTGTCGGCGCCACGCCCTAGGCTCGGAGGGTGGCAGAACCCGGCGCGCGACGGTCGCTGAACCGCGACATCCTGCGCCTGGCGGTGCCCGCGCTCGGCGCGCTCATCGCCGAGCCGATCTTCCTCATCATCGACTCCGTCATGGTGGGGCACCTCGGCGTCACGCCGCTCGCCGGGCTCGGGATCGCCTCGGCCGTGCTGCAGACGATCGTCGGGCTCATGATCTTCCTCGCCTACTCGACGACCCCCGCCGTGGCGCGGCGCTTCGGCGCCGGAGACCGCACGGGCGCGGTCTCGGTCGGCATCGACGGCATGTGGCTCGCGCTCGGGATCGGCGCGGTACTGGCCGTGGCCGGCCACTTCGCCACACCTCTGCTCGTCGGCCTGTTCGGCGCGACCGACGCCGTGGCCGAGCAGGCCGCCACCTACCTGGGCATCTCGATGTGGGGCCTGCCGGCCATGCTCATCGTGTTCGCCGCCACCGGCCTGCTGCGCGGCATGCAGAACACCGTCATCCCGCTGTGGATCGCGACCGCCGGCTTCGCGGCGAACGCGCTGCTGAACTGGCTGTTCATGTACGGGCTCGGCTGGGGCATCGCCGGATCGGCCGCAGGCACCGTCGCGGCGCAGTGGGGCATGGTCGCCGCCTACGTGCTCGTGATCGGCCGGCTCGCCGCACGCCACAGCGCGTCGATCCGCCCCCAGCGCGAGGGCGTGCGCGGCTCGGCGCGCTCGGGAGGGTGGATGTTCCTGCGCACGGTGAGCCTGCGGCTGAGCCTGCTCGTGACGGTGGGCGCCGCGACGGCGCTCGGCACCGACGAGCTGGCGGGGTGGCAGATCGTGTTCACGATCTCGTCGACCGCGGCGTTCGCGCTCGACGCGCTCGCGATCGCGGCCCAGGCGCTCATCGGGCGCTCGCTCGGCGAGGGGGACGAGGATCACGTGCGCGGCGTGCTGTCGCGCACGCTCGCGTGGGGCGCGTGGTTCGGCGTGCTCTGCGGCGCCGTGATCGCCGCGCTGTCCGGCGTGATCGGGCTGGTGTTCACGGGCGACGCCGACGTGGCCGCGCTGCTCGTGCCCGCGCTCGTGCTGATGGGCCTGATGCAGCCGCTCGCCGGCGCCGTCTACGTGCTCGACGGCGTGCTCATGGGCGCCAACGACGCCCGCTATCTCGCGATCGCGGGCGCGATCAACCTCGTCCCGTTCCTGCCGTACCTCGCCGTGCTGTGGTGGCTGCGCCCCACGGGATCGTGGGGGCTCGCGCTGCTGGCGGCCGGCTTCTTCGTGGTGCTCATGGGCATGCGCTTCTGGACCCTGCACCGCCGCGTGCGAGGCACGGCGTGGCTGCACCAGTCGGCCTGACACTCAGGCGTAGCGCCGCGCGGCCGGGGAGCCGCTCGATCCGCTCGACTACCTGCCCTGATGTCCGCAAGTCTGTGTCAAGTCCGGGCGCTCACACGAGCGGATTCCGCACAGACTTGCGGACTCAGGCGTAGCGCCGCGCCCACTCGTACATGACGATGGCCGCCGCCGCGCTCGCGTTGATCGAGCGCGTCGAGCCGTACTGCGTGATCTCGATGTGAGCGGATGCCGCGGCGAGCGCCTCGTCCGACAGGCCGGGGCCCTCCTGCCCGAACAGCAGCACGCAGCGCTCCGGCAGCTCGGCCCGGTCCACCGGCACGGCCTCGCCGACGTTGTCGACGGCGATGATCGGGATGCCCTCCTCTGCCGCCCACGCGGCGAATGCGGCGACGTCCGGATGATGCACGACGTGCTGGTAGCGATCCGTCACCATGGCTCCGCGCCGGTTCCACCGCCTGCGCCCGATGATGTGCACGGTGTCGGCGAGGAACGCGTTGGCGCTGCGCACGATCGATCCGATGTTCATGTCGTGCTGCCAGTTCTCGATCGCCACGTGGAACGGGTGCCGGCGCGCGTCGAGGTCGGCGACGATCGCCTCCATCGTCCAGTACCGGTAGCGGTCGATCACGTTGCGGGTGTCGCCGTTCGCGAGCAGCTCGGGGTCGTACTGCGCGCCCTCCGGCCACTCTCCCGGCCACGGCCCCACGCCGTGGGTCGTGAACTCGCGGCTGGGCTCGGGCGTCGCGTCGGTCACCGGTTCAGCGTACGGCGATCGCCGGATCGTCGCTCTTTTCGGTGTGCCTAAAAATCTGGCACACTGTCGGGATGACGACGGCGAAGACGCGCTCGGCACCCCGCCCGGCCTGGCTGCTCGGGCCCGCCCTCGTGGCGGGCGTCGCGTACCTCGACCCCGGCAACGTCGCCACGAACATGTCGGCCGGCGCGCAGTTCGGATACCTGCTCGTGTGGCTGGTCGTGCTCGGCAACGCCATGGCCTGGCTCATCCAGTACCTCTCGGCCAAGCTCGGCGTCGTGACCGGTCGTAGCCTGTCGCAGACCCTCGGCGAGCGCATCCGCCGGCCGTGGGCGCGGCGCGCGTACTGGCTGCAGGCCGAGCTCGTCGCGATGGCGACCGACATCGCCGAGATCATCGGCGGCGCCGTGGCCCTGTGGCTGCTCTTCGACATCCCGCTGCTGGTCGGCGGCGTCATCACGAGCGCCGTGTCGATGATCCTGCTCGCCGTGCAGTCCACGCGCGGGGCGAAGCCGTTCGAGTTCGTCATCATCGGGCTCATGGCCGTCATCGCCGTCGGCTTCACGGTGGGCGTGTTCGTGGGCCCGCCCGATCCGGCCGCCACCGCGGCGGGACTCGTGCCGCGGTTCGAGGGCACCGCGTCGGTGCTGCTGGCCGCGTCGATCCTCGGCGCCACGGTCATGCCGCACGCCATCTACGCCCACAGCGCCCTCTCGCGCGACCGGTTCCACGCGCCCGTGCGGCGATCCGCGCTGCACGAGGAGGCCGGCGTGCGCATCCCCCGCCTGCTGCGCGCCACCAAGCTGGACGTCACGATCGCGCTCGTCATCGCCGGCACCGTGAACCTCGCGATCCTGCTGCTGGGGGCCGCGAACCTGCCCGGCGTGCCGGGCACCGACAGCCTCGAGGGCGCCCATGCGGCGCTGTGGAGCGGCCTCGGGCCGGTGATCGCGACGCTGTTCGCGGTGGGGCTGCTGGCCAGCGGGCTGGCCTCGACGTCGGTGGGCGCCTATGCCGGGGCCGAGATCATGTCGGGGCTGCTGCGGGTGCGCATCCCGCTGCTCGCCCGCCGGCTCATCACGCTCGTGCCGGCCCTGGCGATCCTCGCGGTCGGCTTCGATCCCACGCGGGCGCTCATCCTCAGCCAGGTGGTGCTGTCGTTCGGCATCCCCTTCGCCCTCATCCCGCTCGTCGCGCTCACGGCGCAGGATCGCACGCTCGGCCCCTTCCGCAACCGCTGGTGGACGACCGCGCTCGGCGTCGTCTGCAGCGCATTCCTCATCGCGCTCAACGGCGCGCTGCTGTGGCTGACGTTCACGGGGACCTGAGTACCCTGGTGGCGTGCCCTCCCCCGCTGTCGACGACTACCTGAAGACGGTGTACGCGCACACCGAGTGGCAGGACGCGCCCATCACTCCGTCGGTGCTCGCGTCGCGGCTGGGGATCGCTCCGTCGAGCGTGACCGAGATGGTCAAGAAGCTCGCGGCGCATGGCCTCGTGGCGCACGAGCCGTACCGCGCCGTGCGCCTCACGCCCGAGGGCGAGCGCCGCGCGCTCGAGATGACGCGCCGGCACCGGCTGATCGAGACGTGGCTCGTGCGCGAGTTCGGGTACACGTGGGACGAGGTGCACGACGAGGCCGAGGTGCTCGAGCACGCGATCAGCGACCGGCTGCTCGAGAAGATCGACGAGCGACTGGGCCGACCCCGCTTCGACCCGCACGGCGACGCGATCCCCGATGCGTCCGGCCGCGTGGAGCGCGAGCCGTTCGTGCTGCTGGCCGAGGCCGCGCCCGGGCACGAGGGGCGCGTGCTGCGCGTGAGCGACCGCGATCCGCAGTTGCTGCGCGCCATCGAAGACGCGGGCATCGAGGTCGGCTCGACCCTGCGCGCCGGCGCCCCCGTGCCCCCGGGCGCCGAGGACGCCATCTGGCTCAGCGCCTGACCGGCGCCGCCACCACAGCAGGGACGCCCTCCGCGCGCCGGAGGATCATCCTCCGGGACGATGCGGGATGGTCCCGTGCGCCGATGCACCGGCCCCGCCCGGCCCCGTAGCGTGAGGCCCATGATCACGGCAGAGAACCTCACGAAGCGCTTCGGCGCCCACACGGCGGTCGACGACGTCTCGTTCGTCGCCAGGCCCGGGCAGGTGACCGGCTTTCTCGGCCCGAACGGCGCCGGCAAGTCGACCACGATGCGCATGATCATGGGGCTCGACCGCCCCACGTCCGGGCGCACGACCGTGGGCGGCCGTCCGTTCGCGGAGCACGCCGATCCCATGCGCCAGGCCGGCGCACTGCTCGACGCGAAGGCCGTGCACCCCGGCCGCACCGCCGAGGCGCACCTGCGCATGCTCGCCGCGACGAACGGCATCTCCCGCTCGCGCGTGAGGGAGGTGCTCGAGCTGACGGGCATCGAGTCCGTGGCGCGACGGCGGATCGGCGGATTCTCGCTGGGCATGCACCAGCGCCTCGGGATCGCCGCGACGATGCTGGGCGACCCGCAGGTGCTCATCTTCGACGAGCCCGTGAACGGCCTCGACCCCGAGGGCGTGCACTGGGTGCGCGGCTTCGCGCGGGCGCGCGCGGCCGAGGGCCGCACGGTGTTCATCTCGTCGCACCTCATGAGCGAGATGGCGCAGACGGCCGACCACATCATCGTGCTCGGCCGGGGCCGCGTGCTCGCCGACGCCCCGATCGCCGAGTTCCTCGCCGCCGCACGCCGCGAGGTCACGCGCGTGCGCGTCTCGGACGCCGCCGCCCTGGCCTCGCTGCTCGGCGCGGATGGCGTGTCCGTCCCGCCCGAAGCCGACGGCGCCCTCGAGATCGCCGGCGTGCCGCCGCGGCGCATCGCGCGCATCGCCGCCGAGGCCGGCCTCGAGCTCGACGAGCTCACGCCCGTCTCGGCCTCCCTCGAGGAGGCCTACCTCGCGCTCACCGGCGAGGCCACCGAGTACCGCAGCGACGCCGCCGCCGTCGCCGCCTGAGCTGGATTCCCCGAAAGGCATATGACGATGTCATCCCTCACATCCGCCGCCCCCGTCCAGACGCCGCACACCCCCGCCACGGCCTCCCGCCTCACGTTCGGCGGCCTCGTGAAGGCCGAGTGGATCGCCCTCACCAGCCTGCGCGGCACGCACGTGTCGCTGTGGGTCGGAGCCGCGCTGGCCTTCGCCCTCACCGCGGGCATGGCCTTCATGTTCGGCGTGTCCACCAATCAGGCCGAGTTCCCCATGCCGATGGAGGCCGTGCCGCCGCTGCCGATGGCCATCGTCAACGGCTACATCGTCGCGATCGCGGTGGGCGTGGTGCTCGGCGCGGCCGCGTACGCCAAGGAGCACGCCACCGGCTCGCTGCGCACGCAGCTGGCGGCCGCGCCCCGCCGCGTCTCCACCCTCGCCGCCAAGGCCGTCGTGGTCGGGGCGACGCTGTTCGCCTTCGCGGCGGTCGGCTTCGCCCTCTGCCTCGCCGCGTGCGCCGCCATCTATGCCTCCTTCGGCATGCCCACGAACGCGCCCGACGTGCTCGCGGATCTCGTGCTTCCCGTGCTCGGCCTCGCGTTGGGCACGGCCCTGGCCGGCGTCTTCGGGCTCGGCCTCTCGGCCATGCTGCGCTCGGAGACGTGGTCGATCACGCTCACCTTCGTCTTCCTGTTCGTGCTGCCGATGATCATGGCCACGCTGCCGTGGGAGTGGGCCCACCGCGTCTCGGAGTACCTGCTCGGCACGACCATCCAGGTGCTGCCCGACACGACCGGCGGCCTCACGGGCGAGTACCTGACCGACCTCGCGGTCACGATCGCGTGGGTGGCGGCGGCCTTCGCCGGCGGTGCCGCCGTCATGCACCGCCGCGACGCGTAGCCCGCGGGATGCGCCCGCGCGGCCGCGCTCAGCGCGCCGCGCGGGCCGCCCTCGCGAACGGCCACTCGCTGCGGGTGAGGCGCTCGCACTCCTCCCACACCCGGCGGCGGATCTCGGGATCGCTCGAGGTCGCCGAAGGCGTCTGCCGCACCGGCGCGCCGCGCGTGACGAAGCGCGGGCCCCAGTACTCCCCGCCCCGCACGCGCGGATCGATGAGCGCGCGCACCGGCGCCCACGCGCCGCGCTCCTTGCTCTGCGCGATGGGCGCCTGCAGCGCGTCGCGCACGCGCTTCCAGCGGCTCGGCTGATTCACCCCGTGCACGGTGGGGGTCCGCCCGCCGATCGAGTAGCCGGGGTGCGCCACGACGCTCGCCACCGGCACGTCGGCGGCCCTCAGCCGCGCGTCGGCCTCGAGCCCCAGCGCCTGGACGACGACCTTCGACTGCACGTAGGCGCGCCACGCCGCGTACTCGCGCTCCAGCTGCATGTCGGTCGGGTCATACGCCCCCATCCGCGTGGAGACGCTGCCGAGCCAGACGATCCGGACGTCACTCCCGCGCGCCGCGGTCTTCGCGAGCGTCACGAGCAGCTCCGCGGCGAGCACGAAGTGCCCGAGGGCGTTGGTGGCGATCACGAGCTCGCGGCCGTCTCGCGTCAGCTCGCGCGTGCGCGGCGTGTGCACGATCCCCGCGTTCAGCAGCACGCCGTCGAGGCGCCCGCGCTGGAACAGGCCGCCGCGCACCGAGGCCGCCGCCGCGCGGATCGATCCAGGATTCGCGACGTCGAGCAGCAGCGTCTCGACCGACGCGCCGGGCACGCGGGCCTCGAGGGCGTCGTGGGCCGCGGCGAGGCGATTCGGGTTGCGCCCGCTCAGGATGACGTGCGCGCCGGCGCCCGCCAGCTGCTCGGCGGCGAAGTAGCCGAGCCCCTTGTTGCCGCCCGTGATGAGGAACGTGCGTCCGGACTGGTCCGGCAGGCGCGCGGGATCCCACGACGGACGTTCGCGGGCGATCACCCTCCGAACATATCCCCGGCGCGTGCCCGGATCGGCACGGCGCGCTGCCGGGGAGCGCACGGCGGCCGCGCGGAATAGGCTGGCCACATGGCGCGACGCGACGGAATCGAGTGCTGGCTGACCGACATGGACGGCGTCCTCGTGCACGAGGACCAGCCCGTCCCCGGCGCCCGGGAGCTGCTGACGCAGTGGCGCGAGACGGGCACGCCGTTCCTCGTGCTCACGAACAACTCGATCTTCACGCCCCGCGACCTCTCGGCGCGGCTGCGCAACTCGGGCATCGAGGTGCCCGAGCAGAACATCTGGACGAGCGCGCTCGCGACGGCGGCGTTCCTCAAGTCGCAGAGCCCCGGCGGCACGGCGTTCGTCATCGGCGAGGCGGGCATCCTCACAGCCATGCACGAGGCCGGGTTCATCATGACGGAGTCCGATCCCGACTACGTGGTGGTGGGGGAGACCCGCAACTACTCGTTCGAGGCGCTCACGAAGGCCGTGCGGCTCATCAACGGGGGAGCGCGGTTCATCTCCACCAACCCCGATGCGACGGGCCCGAGCGCGCAGGGCGTGCTGCCCGCCACCGGCGCCATCAACGCGCTCATCACGGCGGCCACCGGCAAGCAGCCGTACATCGTGGGCAAGCCGAACCCGATGATGTTCCGCTCGGCGCTCAATCGGATCGGCGCGCACAGCGAGAACACGGGCATGATCGGCGACCGCATGGACACCGACATCGTCGCGGGGATCGAGGCCGGCCTGCACACGGTGCTCGTGCTCACGGGCATCAGCACGCCGTCGTCGATCGAGCGCTACCCGTTCCGGCCCGACGAGATCGTCGACTCGGTCGCCGACCTGCTCGATCCCTCGATCGAGGGCGACGGCGGCGCGGAGCTGGACGCCGGGGTCTGACCGGCCCCGACCGGAGGGGGATCATGGACGCGCGCGATCTGCTGTTCGCCGTCGCCGTGCTGTGCATCGGCGGCACGCTGGTGGTGTTCGTGATGCAGTGGTGGCGCAACCGCGACAAGTAGCCGCGATCCGCGAGAATCCATCCACGCGCCGGGAATCCGTGCGCAACGGGATTGTCGGCGCGCAGGTGGATTCTCGGCGACCGGGGGCGCCGGCGCTCAGCGCAGCACGAGGGCGGCGGCGCCGACGAGCGGGCCCTCGTCGCCGAGCGCGCTGCGGACCACGCGCGTCGCGCGGGCGTAGGGGAGCGCGGCCGCCTCGCGCAGCGCCGCCGCGACGAGGTCGACGTAGTCGGCCGAGACGCGCGAGAAACCCCCGCTGATGGCGATGACCTCGAGGTCGAGCAGCGTCGTCGCATCCGCGAGCGCGCGGCCCACGGCGCGCGCCGATCGCTCGATCGCCCCGCGCGCGACCGCGTCGCCGGCGGCGGCGGATCGCGCGAGGTCCTCGCCGGTCTCGCCCGTCCAGCCCTGCTCACGCGCCCAGCGGACGGTGTGCGGCCCCGATGCGCTCTCCTCGGTCGTCGCCCCGTCGACGTGCGTCTGGCCCAGGTGCCCCGCGTTGCCGCTCGCCCCGCCGACCGGGCGCCCCTCGACGACGATCCCGCCGCCCACGCCCGTCGAGACGACGATCGACAGCGAGGCGCGCGATCCGGCCGCCGCGCCGATCCACGATTCCGCGAGCGCGAGACAGCCGCCGTCGTGCCGCAGGCGCACCTCGGCGTCGGGCAGACCGGTCGCCCCGATCACGGCGTCGCGCACCGCGTCGACGATCGCGAAGCCGTGCGCGCCCGGCATGTTCACCGGCGCGATCGTGCCGGCGTCCAGGTCGATGGGTCCGGCCGATCCGATGCCGGCGCCGGCGAAGTCCGCGTCGACGGGGAGGTGGGCGAGCGCCTGGCCGACGACGGCCGAGACGGCCTCGCGCAGCCCGTGCGAGGTGATGTCGCGGCCCGTCGCCCTGCGATGGCGCGTGCCGGGCAGGACGCTGCCGTCGGCGGCGACGAGCGCCGCCTCGACCTTGGTCCCGCCGAGGTCCACGCCCAGGGCGACGGCGCTCACTGCGGCTCGAGTCCCAGGTCGTCGAGGTCGATCGCGGCGCGCCACTCCAGGCCCTCGGCCTCGACGGCCGCCTGCGCGCCGGTCTTGCGGTCGACGATCACGGCGACCGCGAGCACCTCCGCGCCCGCGCGGCGCAGCGCCTCGACGGCCTTCAGGGCGGACTGCCCCGTGGTGGAGGTGTCCTCGAGCACGACGACGCGCCTGCCCTCGACTTCCGCGCCCTCGATCTGGCGGCCGCGGCCGTGGTCCTTCGGCTCCTTGCGCACGACGAACGCGTCGAGCGGCCGATCCGTGCCGGCCGAGGCATGCATCACGGCGTTCGCGATCGGGTCGGCGCCGAGCGTGAGGCCGCCGACCGCCACGACGCCGTCGATGTCGGCGATGAGGTCGCGCATGATGCGGCCGATCGCCGGGGCGGCGCGGTGGTCGAGCGTGAGCTTGCGCATGTCCACGTAGTACGTGGCCTTCTTGCCGCTCGAGAGCGTGAAGTCGCCGTGGAACACCGCCTCCGCCTTGATGAGCTCGATGAGCTGCTGACGGTCGGCTTCGAGCTCGGGCGTGGATGCGGGTGCGGCCATGCGCCCCAGTCTAGGGAGCGCGCGGGCCGGCCGCGCCGCGGGCGGCGCGATGCGGCGTCGGGGACGCCGATTAGGCTGGGAGCCATGCGCCTGGCCACCTGGAATGTGAACTCGATCCGCGCCCGCGTGGATCGCATCGTGGGCTTCGCGGATCGCGAGCACGTCGACGTGCTGGCGATGCAGGAGATCAAGTGCAAGCCCGAGCAGTTCCCGTACGAGGCGTTCGAGGCCGCCGGGTATCACGTCGAGGCACACGGTCTGAACCAGTGGAACGGCGTCGCGATCGCCAGCCGCGAGCCGATCGAGGACGTGGAGTATGCCTTCGACGGCATGCCCGGCTTCCTGAAGGGGCACGACGGCGACGACGCCCCGCAGGAGGCGCGCGCGATCGGCGCGACCGTGAACGGCGTGCGGGTGTGGAGCCTCTACGTGCCCAACGGCCGCACGCTCGCCGACCCGCACTACGCGTACAAGCTGCGCTGGCTCGAGGCGCTGCGGCAGTACACGGCGGGTGCCCTCGCCGCCGATCCAGATCTGCCGCTCGCGCTCGTGGGCGACTTCAACATCGCCCCGACCGACGCCGACAACGGCGACCCCGCGGTCGTCGAGGGCGCCTCCACCCACGTCTCGCCCGCCGAGCGCGAGGCGTTCCGCGCGCTGGAGGACGCCGGCCTGCGCGATGTCGTGCGGCCGTTCGTGCCCGAGGGCTTCACGTACTGGGACTACAAGCAGCTGAAGTTCCCCCGCAACCAGGGCCTGCGCATCGACTTCATCCTCGGCTCGCGCGCCCTCGCCGACGCGGCGGCCGGCGCCGCCATCCACCTCGAGGAGCGCAAGGGCGTGCAGCCGAGCGACCACGTGCCCGTCGTCGTCGATCTCGACTTCCCCGTGGACGAGGACGACGCCGACGTCCCGATGATCTTCGGCTGAGCCCGCCCGGTGCTTCGGCCCGCGGATCCGTCGCGCGGGGGAGGATCCCGGCCGAGCGGCCCCGTACGGTGAAGGGATGACGGCAGTACAGGACGCGCCCGTCGGCGCCCCCGCGGCGCCGGCCGACTCGGCGCGCAGGACCGGACCGACGCGGCAGCAGCTGCGCATGGACCTCGTGCTCGCGGGGACGATGTTCGTCGCCGCGATCGTGAGCGGGGCGCTCTCGTCCATCTCGCAGTTCTACGGCGAGCGGACCGCCGACGTCGTGTGGACGATCCCGCTCGCCATCGGCACGACGCTGCCGCTCGCGCTGCGCCGGCGGTACCCCGTTGCCGTCGCCGTGGTCATCTGCGCGGCCTACTTCGTGGGCGTGACCGCCTATGTGCCCGAGGCGTTCGCGAGCAATGTGGCCATGTTCATCGCGATCTACACGATCGGCGCGTGGCTGAACGACCGTCGCCGCGCGTTCTGGGCGCGCACGGGGATCGTCATCGCGATGTTCGTGTGGATGCTCGTGACCACCTTCCTCGCCGTCACGGGCGAGGCCTCGGACGATCCGGACCTGTACGCGGGCGCCTTCTCGCCGCTCGTCGCCTTCATGCTCATCCAGTGGCTCATCAACGCGGCGTACTTCGGCGGCGCCTGGTTCCTGGGCGACCACGCGTACCGCGCGGCCCTCGACCGGCAGGCGCTCAGCGCGCTGGCCGCCCGGCTCGAGGAGGAACGCGAGCTCTCGGCCGCGCAGGCGGTGGCGCTGGACCGCGTGCGGATCGCGCGCGAGCTGCACGACGTCGTCGGCCACCACGTGTCGGTCATGGGCGTGCAGGCCGGGGCGGCGCGCACGGTGCTCGAGACGGATCCGCATGCCGCGGAGGGAATGCTCCGCGGCATCGAGGACTCGGCGCGTTCGGCGATCGATGAGCTGCACCACCTGCTCGACACGCTCCGCAGCCCCGAGGACGAGGCGCGCGAGGCGCGCGAGGCGCCCTCGGCCCTGCGGCTCTCCGGCCTGGAGGAGCTGGCCCGCGCCATGACGGCGGCGGGCACGCCCACGCGGTTCACCGTGGTCGGCGAGCCGGTCGAGGTCTCGGATCTCGTGCACGTGAACCTGTACCGCATCGCGCAGGAGGCCCTCACGAATGCGCGTCGTCACGGCGGTCCCGACGTCACCGCCGACGTGCGGCTGCGCTACGAGCCCGACGCCGTCGAGCTGGAGATCGCGAACACGGGATGGGTGCGCTCGGGCGCGCGCCCGGGGATCGGGCAGCTCGGCATGCGCGAGCGCGCCACGGCCTGCGGCGGCACGCTGCAGTTGGGCCCCCGTCACGCCGCCGGCGGCCTCGAGCGCACGGGGTACCTCGTCCGCGTGCGCGTGCCGGTCACGCGCGGCGAGCAGGGGAGCGCCGCGTGACGCGCGTGCTGATCGTCGACGATCACGCCGCCATGCGGATGGGCTTCCGCACGATCCTCGCGGCCTCCGGCGTCGAGGTCGCGGGCGAGGCCGCGACCGGACGCGAGGCGGTGGATGCCGTGGGCAGCATGCGGCCCGACGTCATCCTCATGGACGTGCAGATGCCCGACCTGGACGGCATCGAGGCGACGCGCCTCATCCTCGCCGAGGCGTCGGCCGCCGACGCTCCGCCGCCGCGCGTGCTCATCGTGACCACGTTCGACCGCGACGACTACCTCTTCGCGGCGCTCGACGCCGGGGCCAGCGGGTTCCTCCTGAAGAACGCCGGTCCCGAGGAGCTCGTGAGCGCCGTGCGCGTCGTGGCGGCGGGCGACGCGCTGCTGGCGCCCGAGGTCACGCGCCGCGTGATCGAGCGGTTCGCGACCGCGGCGCCCGCGCCATCTACGACCGCGCCGTCCACGGCCCCGGCGAGCGCGCCGCCGGGCGTCGACCTCACCGCCGTCGACCTCACCGACCGCGAGGCGGAGGTGCTGCGGCTGCTGGCGCAGGCCCTCAGCAACGCCGAGATCGCTGCTCGGCTCTACATCGGCGAGGCGACCGTCAAGACGCACGTGTCGAACATCCTGCTCAAGCTCGGCGTGCGCGACCGCGTCGCCGCGGTGGTCTACGCCCATCGCCACGGCCTCGCCTGAGCCGCACGCGGAAGCCCGCACGCGGAAGCCCGCACGCGGAAGCCCGCACGCGGAAGCCCGCACGCGGAAGCCCCGCACGCGGAAGCGCCCCGGGCCGCACCGAGGTCGGTGCCGGGCCGCGGGGCGCTCGCGAGTGGGTGCGTGTCAGGCGTTGGCCTTCTGCACGCGGGCGACGAGGCCCAGGAACGTGTCGAGGTAGCCCTGCAGGAACGCCTTGGTGCCCTCGTTCGTGATCTCGCGGTTCTCGTCGATGAGGCCCGGGGTGAGCTGGATGAAGCCCTCGGGCTGGCCCATCACGATGGCGTCGACGTGCGAGAGCACGGCCTTGAGGTGCTGCTGCGCGGCGGCGGTGGCGATGCCGCCCTGCGAGCCACCGAGCACGGCCACCGGCTTGCGGCTGAGCGACATCTGGCCGTACGGGCGGGCCGACCACTCGATGGCGTTCTTCAGCACGCCGGGGATGGAGCGGTTGTACTCGGGCGTGACGATGAGCACGCCTTCGACGGCCTCGATGGCGGCCTTGAAGTCCTTGCCCACCTGGGGGAAGTCGGCGTCGTAGTCGGGCGAGTAGAAGGGCAGGTCCCTGATCGGGATCTCGACGAACTCCACGCCCTCCGGCGCGAGCTTCACGACGGCCTCGGCCAGCGTGCGGTTGATCGAGGTGCTGCTGATGCTGCCGACGATGTAGCCGATCTTGGTCACGGTTGATTGCTCCTGTACTCGGGAGGGGGTCTTCGGCCGGTCGGCCGATCCATTCAGGTGCAAGTTCTCGTCGCTCGGATCTATTCCCCCGCCCGGGGGAGCGCGGCCGCGGGGGAGCGGCCGGAATCCCCCACGCGGCGGATGTGCCGCGCACCGGGGCGTTCCTAGCCTGGACGCATCACCGAGAAAGGATGACCATGCTGCGACTGCAGGGGATCACCAAGAGCTACGGGGAGCGGAGGGCGCTCGACGGCGTGACGTTCGACGTCGCGCCCGGTCGCCTCACCGGTTTCGTGGGCGGAAACGGCGCCGGCAAGACGACGACGATGCGGATCGTGCTCGGCCTGCTCGCCCGCGACGCCGGCAGCGTCACGTTCGACGGCGTCGAGCTGACCGCCGACGACCGCCGCCGCTTCGGCTACATGCCGGAGGAGCGGGGCCTCTACCCGAAGATGAAGGTGCTCGAGCAGATCGCCTACCTCGCCCGCCTGCACGGCTACGGCCGCGCGGAGTCCACCCGCCGGGCGCAGGACATCCTGGAGCAGCTGGGCCTGGGGGAGCGCCTGAACGACAACGTCGAGGCGCTGTCGCTCGGCAACCAGCAGCGCGCGCAGATCGCCGCGGCCCTCGTGCACGACCCCGAGGTGCTCATCCTCGACGAGCCGTTCTCGGGCCTCGACCCGCTGGCCGTCGACGTCGTCGCCGGCGTGCTCCAGGAGCGCGCGGCCGGCGGCGCGGCGGTGCTGTTCTCGTCGCACCAGCTCGACGTCGTCGAGCGCCTGTGCGACGACCTCGTCATCATCGCCGCGGGAGCCGTGCGCGCCGCCGGATCGCGCGAGGCGCTGCGCGAGCAGCACTCCACCCGCCGCTACGAGCTCGTCTCGTCCGGCGACGCGGGCTGGATCCGCGACGAGGCCGGCGTCGAGGTGCTCGACTTCGACGGCGGCTACGCGCTGTTCGAGGCCGCCGACGCCACCGCCGCCCAGCGCGTGCTGCAGCAGGCCGTCGCCCGCGGCGACGTGGCGAGCTTCACCCCCCAGCGCCCCTCCCTCGCCCAGATCTTCAAGGAGGTCATCCAGTGAGCACCGCACCCCGGCCCCTCGCGCCCGCCCAGTCCACGTGGCTCGTCGCCGAGCGCGACATCATGGGACGCCTGCGCAGCAAGTCGTTCGTCATCTCGACGCTCATCCTGCTGCTCATCGTCGTCGGCGGCATCGTCGTGATGGGCATCGTGAACGCGACGTCCGGCGGCACGCCCGTGGCCGCCACGGCGGACGTCGCCGCCACCCTGCCCGACACCGACGCCCTCGAGGTCACGGAGGTGGCCGACCGGGCGGAGGGCGAGCAGCTCGTCCGCGACGGCGAGGTGGACGCCCTCATCGCGGCGAGCCCGGACTCGGCCACCGGCATGGAGGTGGTGGCGCTGACCGAGGCGCCCTCGGACGTCGTCTCGCTGCTGTCCGTCGCGCCCGAGGTCACGCTGCTCGACGACTCGGACGTGCCGTTCTTCCTGCGCTACATCCTCGGGATGATCTTCGGCCTCGTGTTCATGGGCGCGGCGCTCAGCTTCGCGATGCCGATCTCCACCGCCGTCGTGGAGGAGAAGCAGACGCGCGTCATCGAGATCCTCATCTCGACGGTCCCCGCCCGCGTGCTGCTGGCCGGCAAGGTGCTCGGCAACCTCGTGCTCTCGATGGGCCAGATCCTGCTCATCATCGCGGCGGCGACCATCACGCTGGCCGTGACCGGTCAGTCGGACGTGCTGAACGACTTCGGCGCCCCCATGGCCTGGTTCGCCGTGTTCTTCCTGTTCGGCTTCCCGATCCTGTCGGCGATGTTCGCCGCCGCGGGCGCCATGGTCTCGCGCCAGGAGGACATCAGCCCGACCGTCACGCCCATCATGATGCTCGTGATGATCCCGTCGTACCTGCCGATGTTCCTCGGCGACAATCCGGTGGTCATGACCGTCATGTCGTACGTGCCGTTCTCGGCGGCCATCGCGATGCCGATCCGCCTGTACTTCGACGAGGCGGCCTGGTGGGAGCCGATCCTCGCACTCGGGATCATGGCCGCCACGTGCGTCGCGATCGTGCTGCTGGGCGCGCGGATCTACGAGAACTCGCTGCTGCGCATGGGCGGCCGCGTCAAGCTCGCGGAGGCCCTCCGCAGCTGACCGCGCGCACGCCGCCGAACCCGCCCCCGATCCGCGAACCCGCGCCGGATCGGGGGCGGGTTCGCGCAAGGAGGGCGGGTTCGGCGGGGGAGATCAGGCCTCGGTCGGGCCCTGGCTCGTGAGCGCGAGCTCGTCGCCGGTCGCGGCCACGTCCACGCGCACGGCGTCGCCGTCGTGCACGCCGCCCGACAGGATCGCGCGGGCCAGGCGATCCTGGATCTCGGTCTGGATCAGCCGGCGCAGGGGGCGCGCGCCGAACACGGGGTCGTAGCCGCGCTCGGCCAGCCAGGCCCGGGCGTCGGGCGTGACGGCGAGCGTGAGGCGCCGATCCGACAGGCGCCGCTGCAGCAGGTCCACCTGCAGCTCCACGATCTGCGCGAGGTCGTCCTGCCCCAGCGCGTGGAACATCACGATGTCGTCGAGGCGGTTGATGAACTCCGGCTTGAACGCCGCGTGCACGAGCTGCATCACCTGCTCGCGCTTGGACTCGGGCGAGAGCGTCGGATCGATGAGCACGGGGGAGCCGAGGTTCGACGTGAGGATGAGGATGACGTTCTTGAAGTCGACCGTGCGGCCCTGGCCGTCGGTGAGGCGACCGTCGTCCATCACCTGCAGCAGCACGTCGAACACCTCGGGGTGCGCCTTCTCGACCTCGTCGAGCAGCACGACGCTGTAGGGGCGCCGGCGCACGGCCTCGGTGAGCTGGCCGCCCTGGTCGTAGCCGACGTATCCCGGAGGGGCGCCCACGAGGCGGCTGACGGAGTGCTTCTCGCCGTACTCCGACATGTCGATGCGCACCATCGCCTGCTCGTCGTCGAAGAGGAACGCCGCGAGCGCCTTGGCGAGCTCGGTCTTGCCCACGCCCGTCGGGCCGAGGAAGAGGAACGATCCCGTCGGCCGGTTCGGATCGCTGATGCCGGCCCGCGAGCGGCGCACGGCGTCGGCCACGGCGCGCACCGCGTCCTCCTGGCCGATGAGACGTCGCCCGAGCTCGGACTCCAGGTGCAGCAGCTTCTCGGTCTCGCCGCGCATCAGCCGGCCGACGGGGATGCCGGTCCAGGCCGCGATGACGCTTGCGATGTCCTCCTCGGTCACCTGGTCGCCCACCATGCGCTCGTCCGACTGCTCCACGCGCTCGGCCTCGGCCAGCTCGCGCTCGAGCGACGGGATCTCGCCGTACAGCAGCCGCGAGGCCCGCTCGAGGTCGCCCTCGCGCTGCGCGCGCTCGGCCTCGCCGCGCGCGGCGTCGAGGCGCGTCTTGAGGTCGCCGACCTTGTTGAGCGAGGCGCGCTCCGCCTCCCACCGCTCCTGCAGCTCGCCCAGGCGCTGCTCGTTCTCGGCCAGGGTCTCGCGCAGGGCCGCGAGCCGCTCCTGCGAGGCCGGGTCCTTCTCCTTCTTGAGCGCAAGCTCCTCGAGCTTGAGGCGGTCGACGTGCCGGCGCAGCTCGTCGATCTCGAGGGGCGCGGAGTCGATCTCCATGCGCAGCCGGCTGGCGGCCTCGTCGATGAGATCGATCGCCTTGTCGGGCAGCTGGCGGCTGGGCAGGTAGCGGTGGCTGAGCGACGCGGCGGCGACAAGGGCGCCGTCCGCGATCGCGACCTTGTGGTGCGCCTCGTAGCGCTCCTTCAGCCCGCGCAGGATCGCGATGGTGTCCTCCACGCTCGGCTCGCCGACGTACACCTGCTGGAAGCGGCGCTCGAGCGCCGCGTCCTTCTCGATGAACTCGCGGTACTCGTTGAGCGTGGTGGCGCCGATCATGCGCAGCTCGCCGCGGGCGAGCATCGGCTTGAGCATGTTCGCCGCGGCGACGGATCCCTCGCCGCCGCCCGCACCCATGAGCACGTGGAGCTCGTCGATGAAGGTGATCACGCGGCCCTCCGACTCGGTGATCTCCTTGAGCACGTTCTTGAGCCGCTCCTCGAACTGGCCGCGGTACATCGCGCCCGCCACGAGCGCCGAGATGTCGAGCGCGATGAGCTCGCGACCCTTCAGGCTCTCGGCCACGTCGCCCGCGACGATCCGCTGCGCGAGGCCCTCGACGACGGCGGTCTTGCCGACGCCGGGCTCGCCGATGAGCACGGGGTTGTTCTTCGTGCGCCGGGTGAGCACCTGGCTGACGCGGCGGATCTCGGCGTCGCGCCCGATGACCGGGTCGAGCTTGCCGGCCCGCGCGCGCTCGGTGAGGTTGATCCCGAACTGCGCGAGAGCGGTCTGCTCCTCCTGCTGCGGCTGATCCGCCATGTCCCCTCCGATGATCCGTGCGCACTTGAGTCCGACTCACTCAACTTTAGCAACCGTACCCGCCCGGGGGGAACCACCAGTCCCCGCGACACAGCAACTGTGCGCCGAGACAGCGGCGTCTGCACGCGGTCTCGGCGCGGGAATGCTGTCTCGCGGAGGGGGACGGGCCGCAGCCGGTCAGGCGAGGGCCAGCTCCGGCGCGGCCTGGCCCGCCGCGGCCTCCGCCGCGGGGGTGCACGCGAACCGCGCGCGGTAGGCCGTGGGGCTCGTGCCCAGCGCCCTGGCGAAGTTCTGGCGCAGCACGGCGGCGGATCCGAAGCCGCACTCGGCGGCGATCCGGTCGAGGCCCCAGTCCGTGCGCTCCAGCAGGCGCTGGGCGTGCATCACGCGCTGGCGGGCGAGCCACGCGGCGGGAGTCGTGCCGTGATCGGCGCGGAACCGCCGGGCGAACGTCCGCGGCGACATGTGCGCGTGGGCGGCCAGATCGTCGACCGTGAGGTCGCGGCTCAGGTTCGCCAGCGCCCAGTCCAGCGTGGGGGAGAGCGACATGCCCTGCGCCTCGGGCAGCGGGTGCAGGATGAACTGCGCCTGGCCGCCGTCGCGCTGCGGGGCGACGACCATGCGCCGCGCGACGACGTTCGTCAGCTCGGCGCCGATCTCCTGGCGCAGCAGGTGCAGGCACGCGTCGATGCCGGCCGCCGTGCCGGCGCTCGTGATGATGCGCCCGTCCTGCACGTAGAGCACGTCCGGATCGATCGTCGCCCGCGGGAAGCGCCGCGCCATCTCGTCGGCGTACATCCAGTGCGTGGTGGCGCGCCGCCCGTCGAGCACGCCCGCGGCGCCGAGGGTGAACGAGCCGCTGCACACGCTGAGCACCCATGCGCCGCGGTCGACCGCGCGGCGCACGACGTCGACCACGCGGGGGTCCACGTCGTCCCAGTACTGCCGGGGCGTCGCCGTGACGACGACCACGTCGGCCTCGTCGGCGAACGACAGGTCGTTCTCGACCTGCAGCGAGAACCCCATCTTCGTGCGCACCAGGCCGGGATCGGGCGTCACGGGACGGAAGTCGAACGTCGGCACGCCCTGGTCGGAGCGGTCGAGCCCGAAGGCCTCGCACACCACGCCGAACTCGAACACGGCGGCGCCGTCCAGCACGATGCAGGCGACGGTCTTGATCATGGATCCTCCCGGTGGCGGGATTCCTGCGGACAGCGGCAGTCGTGGTGGCAGGAATCGAACGGATTGCGTCGAGTCTGCCACTCGTGGCCGGATCCGCACAACCGTAGCTTTTCGGACATGGACCTTCTTCTCGGCATCCTCCTCGCCGCGGTCTCCGTCGCGGCCGTCGCGGCCACGCTGTGGCTGCTGCCCAACGACGGCTACGGTCAGCGCGTGTTCGGCACCGACGACTGGTCGCAGCCCCCGGATCTCGCCCCTCGTGGCGACCGGTGACCGCTCAGATCCGCACAAGCTCGCCCTGACAGTTCGGGCAGCGGCCACCCGGGAACGTCGCGACGCACGCGGCGCACCACGTGCAGCCGAACGAGCATGCGAGGAACGGCCCCTCGGCGCCCTCGCACCGCTGACAGGAGGTCACCGCACGACCCCGGTGAGCGGATCGACGGGGAAGCGCGTCTCGCCCTCGCCGCTGACGACGGGATAGCCCTCGCGCGCCCAGTACTCGAAGCCGCCGATCATGAGCCTCACCTCGTAGCCGAGCTCGGCGAGGGCCAGCGCCGCCTTGTCGCCGCCGTTGCAGCCGGGGCTCCAGCAGTACACGACGACGGGCGTGCCGGCAGGGATGTCGGCGGCCGCGCGCGCGGGGATCTCGCGGGTGGGCAGGTGGATGGCGCCCGCGGCCCGGCCCTGGGCCCACGCCTCGGCGGAGCGGGTGTCGACGAGGACGAAGCGCTCGCCCGCCTTCTGCGCGGCGCGCACGTCGGCGGGGTCGGTCTCGAAGGCGAGCTTGGCGCGGTAGTGCGCGGCTATGTCGGCGGGTGCGGTCATGGCCACACCGTAGGCGACGGCGCCGCCTCGCCCCGCCGCACCGGGGCACAACGGCAGGATCCCGCCGCAGCGTGGCAGAGCGCCGACGCCACGGTCCGGTCAGCGCACGCGCTCGTAGACCTCGATCATCGCCGCCGTGCTCGCGGACTGACGGAACCGCTGCCGCACCGCCGCGTCGGGCGCGGGCGCCGATCCGGACCGGATGTCGGCCGACGCCCGCCGCAGCGCCGCGGCGAGGGCGTCGACGGACGCGTCCGCGCGATCCGGTTCGCCGACGTGCCAGACGCCGGAGCCCACCTCGGCGGCGATGTCGGGATCGCTCATGACCGACGGCGTGCCGAGCGCCGCCGCCTCGAAGGGCGTCATGCCCTGCGTCTCGAAGCCGATCGAGGTCTGCACGAGCGCATCGGCGGCGCGGATGCGGGCGAGGGTCTGCTCGTAGGGGAGGCCGCCGAGGAACGTCACCGTCTCGTCGAGCCCGTAGCGGCGCACGATCCGCTGCGCCGCGCGGCGCTGGGCGCCGCCGCCGATCACCTCGACGCGCATCGGGGCGCCGGCGCGCGCGACGGCCTCGAGGAACGGAAGCAGCCGCTTCTCGGGGCTCATCCTCCCGATCCACACGAACGCGGGCACGTCGCCGTCGCGGCGCGGGGCGGCGCGCTCGGTCGACATCCTGTCGAGCACGTCGTCGTCCATGCCGTTCCAGATCGCGTCGACGCGCGCGGCGACACCGTGCCGCTCGAGCCGCCGGGCGAAGTGGTGCGAGGGCGCCGTGACCGCCGACGCCGTCTTCGCGAGCCCGCGCAGATAGGCCCAGCCGTCCGATCCGGGCCCGCTGCCCGGCATCACGCGGCGGCGCCACGCGTTCAGCGCGCGCAGCACGAGCTCGGGGAACGGGGCGGTGGCGCGCAGGCCCACGTCCACCCGGTTGTGCATCGTGTGCACCACGGGCAGGCCGTGCCGGCGCGCGTAACGGTATCCGAGGAGGGCGCCCCAGAAGTCGGCCTGCACGTGCACGACGTCGGCGTGCGGGCGCGACGCGAGCGCGCGCTCCACCGCGTCGTCCGAGCGCCGCCCCGGCCAGGTGAAGGAGTACTCGAGGTCCACCGTGACGGGGATCGACGGCAGGTCGGCGTAGGCCGGGTCCGCGGCGTTCACCGCCGCGCGCGGGCCGTGCCGCCGCGGCGCGACGATCGTCACCGTGTGCCCCGCACGCTCGAGGTACCGCCGCTGCAGCCGCGTCGACACCTGCGCGCCGCCCAGCGTCTCGACGTGCTGGTCGGCGAACATCACGATGTGCACGGCGGCCTACTCGGGCAGGGGCTCGCCGCGGTACAGCGCCTCGAACGTGTCGAGCGTGCGATTGATGTCGTGCGCCTGCACCATCTCGAGCGACGCCTCCTGCATGCGGCGGCGCTGCTCGGGATCGGCGGTGAGCACGTCGGTGAGCCGCGCGGCGAGCGCGTCGACATCGCCCGGCGGGAAGAGGTAGCCGTTCTCGCCCTCGTGCACGAGGTGCGGCAGGGCCACGGCGTCGGCGGCCACGACGGGCAGGCCCGACGCCATCGCCTCCATCGTCGCGATCGACTGCAACTCGGCGATCGACGCGATCGCGAACACGCTCGCGCGCGTCAGCGCGGCACGCAGCTCCTCGTCGGTGGTGTGCCCGAAGAACGTGACCCGGTCGCGGATCCCCAGCTCCTCGGCCAGCTTCTCGAGCGAGGGTCGCTGATCGCCGTCGCCGACGAGGTCTAGCTTCACGTCGAGGGCCGGGTCGAGCTTGGCGACGGCGCGCAGCAGCACGTCCACGTGCTTCTCGGTGGTGATGCGGCCGACGAACACGACGCGGTTCTCGGTGCGCGGCGACAGATCGGGCGTGTACTTCGACTTGTCGATGCCGCAGCTGATGGGGATGACGCCGGCGATGTCGATCGTCGATTCGAGGAACTCCGCCGCCTTGCGCGTGGGCGTGGTCACGGCGGCCGTGAGGTCGAACGTGCGCTTCGCGTCGCCCCACGCCCACTTCACGAGAAGGCGGTTGAGCGCATCGGGCAGCATCGTGGAGTCCACGATGTTCTCGGGCATGACGTGGTTCGTCGCGATCACCGGGATGCCGCGCTTGCGCGCCTCGCGCGCGAGGCCACGGCCGATGACGATGTGCGACTGGATGTGCACGACGTCGGGGCGCACGCGGTCGAGCACGGCGCGCGCGTAGTGCTTGGAGCGCCACGGCCACACGAACCGGAGCCACTCGTGGCCCGGCCAGCGCACCGACGGCAGCCGGTGCATCATGAGCTCGCGGCCCTCGATCGTCTCGAATCGGGGCTCGGCGCGGCGGTAGCGCGTGTTCGGCGCGGAGACGTGCACCTCATGCCCACGCTCCACGAGGCCCGCGGCCAGCCGCTCGGCGAACCGGGCGGCGCCGTTGATGTCGGGCGAGAACGTGTCGCATCCGAGGAGGATCTTCAGCGGCTGCTCGTTCGACGTATGGTCCACCCCACGAAGTTACCCGGGGAGGGCCCGGTTTCCGCGGCGCCCTGCCGGGATTCGGGGGTTACCCGGAGTTCACCGGGCGCGTCCTTCCCGTGCGAGCCCGGCGGGGTGCCCGGCCGCGCGCGCTCAGCCCTGCTCGGCCCACCACGCGCGCAGGCGGCGCTCGGCCTCCTCCTCGCCGAGCACGCCCTCGTCGAGGCGCAGATCGAGCAGGAAGCGGTAGGCGGCGCCCACCTGCGGGCCGGGCCGGATGCCCAAGATCTCCTGGATGCGGTTGCCGTCGAGCTCGGGGCGCATCGCCTCGAGCTCCTCCTGCTCGCGCAGCGCGGCGATCCGCTCCTCGATGTCGTCGTAGGCCGTCGCCAGGCGCATGGCCTTGCGCCTGTTGCGCGTGGTGACATCCGCGCGGGTGAGGATGTGCAGCCGCTCGAGCTCGTCGCCCGCGTCGCGCACATACCGCCGCACGGCCGAGTCGGTCCACGCGCCCTCCGAGTAGCCGAAGAAGCGCAGGTGCAGCTCGATGAGCTTCGAGACCGAGGCGATGGTGTCGCCGTCGAAGCGCAGCGCCTGCAGCCGCTTGCGCGCCATGCGCGCGCCGACCACGTCGTGGTGGTGGAAGGTGACGGCGCCGCCCTTCTCGAGCTTGCGGGTGCGCGGCTTGCCGATGTCGTGCAGCAGCGCGGCCAGCCGCAGCGGGATGTCCGGATCGGCGCCGGGACGACGCGCGTGCTCGTGCTCGATCGCCTGGGTGAGCACCGTGAGCGAGTGCTCGTACACGTCCTTGTGGTGGTGGTGCTCGTCCACCTCGAGCCGCAGCGCCGAGACCTCGGGCAGGAACTCCTCGATGAGGCCCGTCTCCACGAGCACGCGGATGCCGCGCACCGGATCCTCCGTGCCGAGCAGGCGGGTCAGCTCGCCCTGGATCCGCTCGGGGCTCACGATCTCGAGCGTGCGGCCGAGCCGCTCGATCGCGGCACGCGTGGCGTCCTCGATGTCGAACTCCAGCTGCGACGAGAAGCGGGCGGCGCGCAGCATGCGCAGCGGGTCGTCGCCGAAGCTCACGGCGGGATCGATCGGGGTGCGCAGCACGCCGGCGAGCAGATCCTCCACGCCGCCGGTGGGGTCGACCAGCTGCACCGACGGCACGCGCAGCGCCATGGCGTTCACCGTGAAGTCGCGGCGCGTGAGGTCGGCCTCGAGCGTGTCTCCGAACTCGACGGCGGGCTTGCGCGTGGTGCCGTCGTAGCTGTCGGCGCGGTACGTCGTGATCTCGACCTGCTCGCCGCGCACGCGCGCGCCGATCGTGCCGAACGCGCGGCCGATGTCCCACTGCGCGGTGCTGATCGGGGTGACGATGCGCAGGATGTCGTCGGGCCGCGCATCGGTCGTGAAGTCGAGATCGTGCGTCGCGCGGCCGAGCAGCGCATCGCGCACGGGACCGCCCACGATCGCGAGGTCGTGCCCGGCGGCGGCGAACGCCCGGCCGAGCTCCGCCACCACGGGGGAGGCCGCGAGGTCGCCGAGGCGCGCGAGTCCGGCGGCCATGTTGAGCATGCGTTCCAGGGTAGCCGGGGCGCGCTGAGGGGCCGGTCGAAGGCGGAGCGGCCAGCGCCGCGCCACCTCCGGCGCGACGGCGATACGCTCGGATCATGCTGGCGACGATCCTGTACGGGCCCCGCGACATCCGCGTCGAGGAGGTGCCCGATCCGCAGCTCGCGACGGAGGGCGGCGGCGTCGGCCGCGACGCGATCGTGCGCGTGGTGGCGGCGTGCGTGTGCGGCTCCGACCTGTGGCCCTACCGCGGCGTGACGGAGCCGAAGACGCCCAAGCGCATCGGGCACGAGATGATCGCGGTCGTCGAGCGCGTCGGCGCCGACGTGTCGCGGGTCAAGCCCGGCGACTTCGTCATCGCACCCTTCTACGACTGCTGCGGCGAGTGCGCGAACTGCCGCAACGGCTTCACGCCCTCGTGCCTCGAGCGCGGCGGCTGGGGCGGCCGCGACCACTGGGGCCTCGACGTGGACGGCTGCCAGGGCGAGCTCGTGCGCGTGCCCCACGCGGACGGCACGCTGAAGGTGGTCGAGGGCGGCCTGCCGGACGAGTCGATGATCCCCAGCCTGCTCACGCTCTCGGACGTCTTCCTCACCGGGCACCACGCCGCCGTGTCGGCCGGCGTGCGCGAGGGCTCGACCGTCGCGGTGGTGGGCGACGGCGCCGTGGGGCTCTCGGGCGTGCTCGCCGCGAAGCGCCTGGGCGCCGAGCGGATCGTCGCGATGTCGCGCCACGAGTCGCGCCAGCGGCTGGCGACGGACTTCGGCGCGACGGACATCGTGCCGCAGCGCGGGGACGAGGGCGTCGCGGCCCTCAAGGACATGTTCGGCGGCATCGGGCCGGACTGCGTGCTGGAGTGCGTGGGCACGAAGGAGTCGATGGATCAGGCGCTGCGCTCCGCGCGCCCCGGCGGCGAGGTCGGGTTCGTGGGCGTGCCGAACGGCGGCCCGGAGCTGCCGATGCGCACCATGTTCTCGACGAACGTCGGCGTGCGCGGCGGCGTGGCGCCCGTGCGCGACTACGTCGACGAGCTGCTGCCCGAGGTGCTGGACGGATCACTGAACCCCGGCGCCGTGTTCGACGCGAGCTTCGCCCTCGCCGACGCCGCGGAGGCGTATGCCGCGATGGACGAGCGGCGCGCGATCAAGTCCCTGCTGCGCCCCTGACGTCGGCGGTGCTTCCGACCGGGGCGGACACGAGGATCAGTCCGCGAAGGTGAGGAAGCCGTCGAGCAGCAGCTCGCGGATCGTCGGCAGCAGCGCGGCGCGCAGGCCGGCGGCGTCCGCCTCCAGCAGCTGCGCGATCGCGTCGATGAGCACGCCGGCGGGCAGCTCGCCGTCGCACGCGCCGAGCAGGCCGGCGAGCGCCGGGTCGGCCTGCACCGATCGGCCGAAGCCGCCGCCCTGGCGCAGCTCGATCACGCTCGGCGCCTCCTCGCCGGGGCGGTGGTGGCGCGCCTCGGTCACATCCGCGGCCGTGCGCAGCCGGGCCGCGGCGAGCGCCTCGTCGTCGAGGGCGGCCGCGCGGTCGTGGTGCGCGAGCGCCGCTGCGAGGTGCGATCCGAGCGCTCCCTCCGACGGGATCGGGCTCGTGACGCGCTCATATCGTGCGAGCGTCGGCTCCCCCTCGGCGCGGCGCAGCAGCACGTAGCCGAAGCCGATCGCCGTCACCCCGCGGGCGGCGAAATCGTCGAGCCACGCCGTCAGCAGCGCGTCGAAGGCCGCCGATCCCGGCGTCGTGCCGCCGTCGCGGATCCACATCTCCGCGTACCGGATCGGGTCGAGTTCCTCGCGCTCGATCACCCACGCGTCCAGCGGCACCGGCGACGCCGCGACCCACGCGCGCACGCGATCCAGACCCGCCACGCCGTCGCGGGTCTCCCAGTTGGCGAGCATCTGCGCCGCGCCGCCCGGCTCCAGGTGGGGGCCGACGCCCGCGACGACCTGCTCGACGAGCGCGTCGCCGATCAGGCCGCCGTCGCGATACTCGTAGGCGGGCACGCCCTTTGCGCGCGGCGTGATGACGAACGGGGGATTGGAGACGATGCGGTCGAACCGTTCCCCCGCCACGGGGGCGAACAGCGATCCCGTCCGCTCCTCGACGCCGTCCACGCCGTTGAGATGCGCGTTCAGCCGCGCGAACGCGAGCGCGCGCTCCGAGATGTCGGTGGCGACGACCGCCTCCGCATAGCGCCGCGCCCGCAGCGCCTGGATGCCGCACCCCGTGCCGAGGTCAAGCACGCGGCGCGCGGGGGTGGGCAGCTGCAGCCCCGCCAGGGTGAGCGACGCCCCTCCCACGCCGAGCACGTGGTCCTCGTCGAGCGCGCCGCCGCCGAGCGCGAGCTCGTCGAGGTCGCTCGCCACCCACCACTCGCCCGGCCCGCGGTCGTCGTGGAACGACTGGGGGCGCACGATGGCGCGCGGGGCGACGACGTCGCCGTCTCGCTCCGCCAGCCCCAGCCGCTCGAGGCCGGCCGCGCCCAGGGTCGGGAGCGCGCGATCGACGTCCGCAGCCGGCTGCCCGACGCCGAAGACGAGCAGGCGGGCGAGCACCGCGAGCGGGTCGCGCCGGTCGCCCAGGCCGCGCAGCGCCGGCTCGCGCAGCCCGCGGCCGGCCGCGTCGTCGGCCTCCACGCCCCAGGCGGCGCGCAGCGCCTCGGAGCGGAACCGCGCGGCGGCGAGGTCCGCGGCGAGCGCTCGGCACAGGGCGGGGTCGGGACGGGGCACCATGCGTCCTATTCAAGCGGAGCCGCGGTGCCTGCCGCGCCGCACGGCCTGCGGGGAACGCCCAGGCGCGTTCGTAGGATGGTTCCGGCATGTCCGCACCCCGTCGCCCCTCCAGCACGACCGCGCGCAGGCGGCGATTCCTCGCCCCCCTCCCCGCGGTGCTCGCCGCGCTCCTGACGGCCGGGCTCGCCGGGCCCGCCGCCGCCGACGCGCGCCTGGTCGACGCCGCCACCCTCTCGCCCACGCCCACCCCGACGGCCGGAACCGGCGAGGACGACGACGAGCAGCGCGCGCGGCTGACCCTCACGCCGTCGGCCGGCACGATCGGCGGCGAGGACGAGGTCGCGGCGACCGCCTCGATCGAGAGCCCGCTGGGCCTCGCCGCCGTCCCGGCGGGAACCGTGACGCTTCGCATCGGCGACCAGCCGCTGCCGGATCGCGCCGCGCTGGAGGCCTGGCTGGACGGATCCTCGTCCGCGCGCCTCGTCGACCTCGACACCGCGGAGGCGGGGGTGACGGCGCCGGGCGCGTCGCAGACGATCGCGCTTCGAGAGGACGAGCGCACGACCGCGCGTGCGCCCGGCGTCTATCCGCTCCGCGCCGCGCTCTCGGGAGGGGGGCAGCGTCTCGAGGACGACGCGCTCGTGCTCGTGGAGGGCGGCACGCGCCCGTCGATCGCCGTCGTCGTCCCGCTCACGGCCCCCGCCACGGATCGCGGACTGCTGACGAGCGAGCAGCTCGCGCAGCTCACGGTCGCGGGCGGCTCGCTCACGACGCAGCTCGAGGCCGTGGCGGGCACGCAGGCGGTGCTGGCCGTCGACCCCGCCATCCCCGCTGCCATCCGCGCGCTCGGCTCCTCGGCGCCGGCGTCGGCCATCACGTGGCTCGAGCGCCTCGAGTCGCTGCCGAACGAGCGCTTCGCCCTCGGGTTCGGCGACGCCGATCCCGCGGTCCAGATCGCCGCCGGATTCGGCGATCCGCTCGCCCCCCTCTCCCTCGCGCCGTACCTGCCGGGGGCGGGGGAGCCCGCGCCCCAGCCGTCCCCGGAGCCGACCGGCGATCCCACCCCCACACCCACGCCCAGCCCGACGGCATCGGCGGCGCCCGACCCCGGCTCGCTCGACCTCGAGGAGCTGCTGTCGATCGGCGGCGATCCCGCCGCCGTGGGCTGGCCCGATCCGGCCGCGGTCGACGCCGCCACGGTCGCCGCGCTGCGTGATGCCGGCAGCGCCTCGCTCGTGCCCTCCACCGCCACGGCCGCCGGGGCGGACGGGGCACCGGTCCCGCCCCGCGCCGACGGAGCCCTCGTGTACGACGCCGCGGCGTCGGAGCTGCTGTCGGCGGCGGCCGCGCTCGAGGACGAGCGCGCACGGGAGGAGGCCCTCGCCGCCGCGCGCGCCTCCCTCTGGCTCGCCGCGGGAGAGGTCGGCGGCACCCTGCTCGTCGCGCTCGAGCGGCAGGGCGGCGTGGACGCCGGCGACGACCGCCTCGACCGCGACCCGTCCCCGCGACCCGCGGAGGCCGTGTCGGATGCGGTGGCGACCGCGAGCTCCTTCGCCCCGCTCACGCTCGCGGCGCTGCTCGCCGCCGCCCCCGTCCCCGTGGACGTCACGGGTCCCGGCCCCGATGCGGCGCGCGTGGCCGCCGCGAACGAGATGCACGGCCGCGAGGATCGGCTGACGCAGCTCGGCAGCATCCTGAACGACCCCACGCTCCTCACCGCCCGCGCACGCGCCGAGACGCTGCAGCTGCTGGGCACACCGTGGAGCGCGCACCCGGACGCCTGGGAGGCCGCCGTGGCGGCCGAGCGCGAGTCGATCACCGCCCTCGGCGGCGCGGTCGGCATCGTGCCGCCGAGCGACGTGCAGCTGCTCAGCTCCGAGGCGCCGCTGCCGGTGTGGATCCGCAACGATCTGCCGTACCCCGTCACCGTCACCCTGCACGCCCAGCCCGACAATCCGCGCGTCGCCGTGCAGGAGACGACCACGGTGGAGGCCGCGCCGTCCCAGAACACGCGCGTTCGCGTTCCCGTGGAGGCGGGCATCGGCAACGGCCAGGTGCGCATCTCGCTGTCGCTGCAGAGCCCGACGGGGGTCGCGGTCGGCGCGCCGCAGGCCATCGACGTCACCGTGCGGGCGGACTGGGAGCGCGCCGCGATGATCGTCCTCGGCGTCCTCGTGGCCGGTCTGGCCGTGCTCGGCACGATCCGAACGGTCCGCCGCCGTCGTCGCCGCGCGGCCGCTGCCGGGCGTGACTAGCACCGCGATCCTCAGCCGCGCGGAATACCCCGCGGCTAGTATGGGTTGAGGTCGGCGAACACAGGAGGCGCGCGTGCGACAGCTCATCATCATCGGATCGGGTCCGGCCGGGTTCACGGCCGCCATCTACGCGGCGCGTGCGAACCTCAAGCCGCTCGTCATCGCCAGCTCGGTGGAGGTGGGCGGCGACCTCATGCAGACCACCGAGGTCGAGAACTTCCCCGGCTTCCCCGAGGGCGTCATGGGCCCCGACCTCATGGCCAAGATGCAGGAGCAGGCCGAGAAGTTCGGCGCCGAGATCGCCTACGACGACGCGACCGAGCTCGACCTCGACGGCCCCGTCAAGCGCGTGACGCTCGGCAGCGGCAAGGTCGAGGAGGCCCGCGCGCTGATCTTCGCGACCGGATCGGCCTACCGCAAGCTCGGCGTCCCCGGCGAGGAGGCCCTCTCCGGCCACGGCGTCTCGTGGTGCGCCACGTGCGACGGCTTCTTCTTCCGCGACAAGACGGTCGCCGTCGTCGGCGGCGGGGACTCGGCGCTCGAGGAGGCGACGTTCCTCACGAAGTTCGCCTCGAAGGTGATCGTCATCCACCGCCGCGGCGAGCTGCGCGCCTCCAAGGCGCTGCAGGACCGCGCGTTCGCGAACGACAAGATCGAGTTCATCTGGAACACCGAGGTCGTCGAGATGCTCGGCGCCTCCGGCCTCACGGGCGCGCTGCTGCGCGACCTCACCACCGGCGAGCAGCTGGAGCTCCCGCTCGACGGCATGTTCGTCGCGATCGGATCGGACCCGCGCGTACACCTCGTGCACGGCAAGCTCGACCTCACGGCCGAGGGCACCGTCGCCGTCGACGGGCGCTCGTCGCGCACCTCGGTCGAGGGCGTCTTCGCCGCCGGCGACGTCATCGACCCCACGTACCGCCAGGCCGTCACGGCCGCCGGATCGGGCACCGTCGCGGCCCTCGACGCGGAGCACTACCTCGCCGCGCAGGAGGATCTCGACAATGCCGAGGCGCTGGAGCAGATCGCCACCGTCTGACACGGGAATGCGCGGCGCGCCGCCGCGTTGACACCGACAGATCCGAAGACAAGGGAGAACGACATGACCGCCAAGGCAACCACCTCGGCAACCTTCGAGCAGGACGTGCTGCAGGCCGACGGCCCCGTGCTCGTCGACTTCTGGGCCGAGTGGTGCGGCCCGTGCCGCATGGTCTCGCCCGTGCTCGACGAGATCCAGGCCGAGCACCCCGACAAGATCACCGTGCTGAAGCTGAACGTGGACGAGAACCCGGATCTGGCGATGAAGTACCAGATCACCTCGATCCCCGCCATGAAGGTGTTCCAGGGCGGCGAGGTCGCCACGACGATCATCGGCGCGAAGCCGAAGTTCGCCCTCGAGCAGGACCTCGCGCAGTACCTGAGCTGATCAGCCCCGCAACGAAGTGACCCCGGTCGCCAGTCGGCACCGGGGTCTCTTCGTCTCTCGGTTCACGCCCTGTCGATCACCCGCACGACGGCGTCCCAGCGGCGGTGCGTGTTCTCCTGCCCGATGAGCCGCCACACCGCCCGTGTGAGCTCGGGGTACTCGGCCGCGATCTGGCGCAACAGGCGCTGATTGCGCGCCCGCGTGGGACGCAGCCCGCCATCGGCCTGGATGTGCTCCGCGCGCAGGGTGAAGACGACCAGCTCGTCGACCGTCGGCAGGTCCTCCATGAACTCCCACGGGTCCTCGCCGGCCCGCAGCCGCTCGTGCACGAGGGCCGCGAGCTCGTCGCCCGCCTCGGCGCGCAGCAGCTCCACGCTGGCGCGCCGGCGCGGTGCCGAGTGCTCGTCGTCCATCAATCCAGCCTAAGGCGCGGGGGCTGGACGGGCTCCGGACCCGCACCGCGCCCGGCCGGTCAGTGCCGCCGGAGGCGGTCGATCAGTTCGTCCTTCTTCAGCTTCGAGGTGCCCTCGATGCCCAGCTCCTTCGCGCGGTCGCGCAGCTCGTCGACCGTGCGCTCCTCGTAGTTCTCGGCCTCGCCGCCGCGCTCACCCACCTTCTCGCGGCCGTCGCGGGCGGCGGCGTTCGCGATGCGCGCGGCCTTCTCCTTCGAGTTGCCCTCGTCGCGCAGCTTCTCGTAGAGCTCCTCGTCCTTGATGCTCGGGTTCGGCATCTCAGAACCCCTTTCCCCCCGTGACGGGGATGACGGCGCCGGAGACATACGACGCCTCGTCGCTTGCGAGATAGACGTACGCCCCCGCGAGCTCGCTCGGCTGGCCGGGCCGGCCGAGAGGCGTGTCCTTGCCGAAGCTCTCGACCTTGTCGTCGGGGAATCCCGTGGCGGGGATGAGCGGCGTCCAGATCGGCCCCGGTGCCACCGCGTTCACGCGGATCCCCTTGGGGCCGAGCTCCTGCGCGAGGCCCTTCGTGAAGGCGACGAGCGCCGCCTTCGTCATCGCGTAGTCGAGCAGCCCCGGCGACGGCTCGGCCGCCTGGATCGACGTCGTCGTGATGATCGATGCCCCCGCCGACATGTGGGGTACGGCCTCTCGGGCCAGCAGGAGCGCGCTCGTCATGTTCGTCGCGAAGACGCGCTCGATCTCGGAGAGCTGCAGGCTCTCGATCCCATCGCGCTGCTTCTGATATGCCGCGTTCGGAATGAGGATGTCGAGCCCCCCCAGCTGCTCGACCGCGCCCGCGACGAGATCGATGCAGGACTGCTCGCTGCGCACATCGAGCGGGAAAAGCGCGCAGGTGCGCCCCGCCTCCCGGACCAGCCGCTCCGTGTCCTGCGCGTCCTGCTCCTCCTCCGGCAGGTACGCGATCGCCACGTCCGCGCCCTCGCGCGCATAGGCGATCGCCACGGCGCGCCCGATCCCGGAGTCACCACCGGTGATGAGGGCCTTGCGCCCCACCAGGCGCTCACGACCCTGCCACTCGTTCTCGCCGTGATCGGGGGTGGGAGCCATCTCGCCGGTGTGCCCCGGCTGCGACCCCTGCTGCTGAGCCGGCGGCTGCTCGGCGGGTTCGCGCGGATCGGTGGTGTTCGGATCGGTCATCTCTGCCTCCTCCTAGACGATTCGCACGCCGGCCTGGGCGTACGTCATCCACCCTCGCGCCGGCCCGCGACGCCCGATACCCCCTTGACACGCCCCGGCCCTGCGCAACAGCCGGCGGGCCGTCGCCGGCACACCGAATCGGTCCGGCCGCAGCCGTCAGGCTGCGGAGCGCTTCGCGCGGAACCAGGCGTTGCTCGCCGGCAGCCACAGCAGCACGATGGAGCCGACGCTCAGCACGAGGCCCAGGAGCGACTGCGGCTGTCCGTTGCCGATGTTGGACAGTGCGCTGATGGCATTGAGCGCGAAGACCACCGTGAGGGCGATGCGCGCCCAGCCCTTCCCCTGCCAGGTGAAGAACGCGAAGACCGCGAGCCCGATGATCACGAGCACCGGGATCACCAGGGCGCCGAACAGGAAGGCGCCGTCGATCCCGGGGTACTGCACCAGCAGGAGCAGCGCGGCGACGACGCTGAACAGCCCGAGCCCGGCGATCACCCACGCGAGGATGCAGGCGGTCGTCACCTGGCGCGGTCGTCCGGCCGGCGGGACGGGGGCCGACCCGTACGGCTGCCCCGGGTATCCCGGCGCCGGGTATGCGCCCGGGTATCCGCCGGGCTGCGCAGGACCAGAACCCGGGTACGGCTGGGGCGTGCCGGAGTACGGAGGCTGAGCCGGCGCGGGGGAGGGGGCGCCCGGCGCGGCGCCGGGGTGGCCCGGGTATCCGCCGGGGTTCGCGTGGGACGCGGCGGCCGCGGGAGGAACGACGGGCGGCGTGGCGTGGTCGCCCGAGCCGGGCGCGCGGGGTGCGGCCGGGGGCGGCACAGATCCGGGTGCGGCCGGGGGGATCGCGTCGAACGGCGAATCGACGACGGGCTCGGGTGTCGGAATGGACGCGGGCTGCTCGTCGCGGTTCTGGTCGCCGCGGTTCTGATCGCTCATGTTCGCGAGCCTAGGGCCGCCGACCGAGCACCGCGAGGGGTACCACTGCCCATACCCGCAGCGCGCCGAGGGCGCCTCCGGATTCGGGCGCGGATTCCTCGCCTACTCGCCGTACGATTCCTCGCCGATCTCCGCGAGGATCCGGTTCAGGTCCTGGATCGATGCGAAATCGATGGTGACCTGGCCTTTTCTGGCGCCGAGACTGATCCGGACGCGCGTGTTGAGCCGATCGCCCAGGCGCGAGGCAACGTCGTCGAGATACGCGCGGCGGGCTCCCGCCTTCGGCTTGGGCTTCGGATCGTTCTTCTCCGATCCCGCCGCCATCGCCTTCGCGGCAGCCTCGGCGGCGCGCACGGAGAGGTCCTCGTTCACCACCTTGTCGGCCAGGCGCTGCATCGCCTCGGGATCGTCGAGCGAGAGCATGGCACGCGCGTGGCCGGCACTGAGCACGCCCGCCGCCACGCGCTGCTGCACGGGTACGGGCAGGCGCAGCAGACGGATGGTGTTGCTGATCTGCGGGCGCGAGCGCCCGATCCGCTTGGCCAGCTCGTCCTGCGTGATGCCGAAGTCCTCGAGCAGCTGCTGGTAGGCCGACGCCTCCTCGAGGGGGTTCAGCTGAGAGCGGTGCAGGTTCTCGAGCAGCGCGTCGCGCAGCAGGTCCTCGTCCGATGTGTCGCGCACGATCGCCGGGATCGTCTCGAGGCCCGCCTCGCGCGAGGCACGGGTGCGGCGCTCTCCCATGATGAGCTCGTAGGTGCCGTCGCCCTTGTCCCGCACGACCACCGGCTGCAGCACGCCGAACTCTCGGACGCTGTGCACGAGCTCCGCGAGGTCGTCGGGGTCGAAGTGCGTGCGCGGCTGACGCGGGTTCGGCACGATGGCGTGCGGGTCGATCTGGACGAGTCGCGCGCCGGGCACCGCAACGAGGTCGGCCTCCGGCTCGGGCGCGGGCGCCTCCTCGGCGGCCGCCTCGACCGGGGCGTCCTTCTTGGTCTTGCTGCCACCCGGGAAGAAGACGTCCACCGGGCGGGTGTTCGTCGACTCGGAGGTGGGGATGAGGGCGCCGATGCCTCGGCCCAGACCCGTTCGCTTCGCCATCAGGATGTCCCTTCTTCCGTGCGTCGCGCGCCACGGGTCACGATCTCGAGTGCGGCCTCCCGGTAGGCCACGGCGCCGGCGGAGCCGCCGTCGTAGGTGATGACGGTCTGCCCGAAGCTCGGCGCCTCGGAGACGCGCACCGAGCGCGGGATGAGCGTGTTCAGCACCTCGGTGGGGAAGTGCTGGCGAACCTCATCGGCCACCTGCTGCGAGAGCTTGGTGCGCTGGTCGTACATGGTCAGCAGGATCGTCGAGACGTGGATCCGCGGGTTCAGGTGCTTCTGGATCATGCGGATGTTCCCCAGTAGCTGACTGAGGCCCTCGAGCGCGTAGTACTCCGCCTGGATCGGCAGGAACACCTCGTCGGCGGCCGTGAACGCGTTGATCGTGAGCAGGCCGAGCGAGGGCGGGCAGTCGATCAGGATGAAGTCGAACGGGGTCTCCGCGCGCTCGAGGAAGTCGTCGAGCGCCGTCTTCAGCCGGTGCTCTCGCGCCACCTGGGAGACGAGCTCGATCTCCGCACCGGCAAGGTGGATCGTGCTGGGCACGCAGAACAGGTTCTCGTGCTCCGGGCTCTGCTGAATGACATCCGCGATCGGGAACTCGTCGATGAGGACGTCGTAGACGCTCGGGACATCGGCCGTGTGCGGCACGCCGAGGGCCGTGGACGCGTTGCCCTGGGGGTCGAGATCGATGACGAGCACGCGACCGCCCAGGGTCGCGATCGCCGCGGCGACGTTGACCGTGGTCGTCGTCTTCCCGACGCCGCCCTTCTGGTTCGACACGGTCATGATCCGGGTCTCGCCCGTGAACGTGACCTCCGCCTGCGCGAGACGCTTCCTGCGCGCGCTGAGATCCGCGAGCTCGCGGGCGAGCGGGGTGTCGTCGGGAAGCGAGAAGGAGCTCTCGTTCTCGGACTGTTTCACGTGAAACACACTCTTTCGCTTCGCTTCCGGCGGGCAGGTTCCACTCTAACCCGCGGGCCCGACAGGAACTTCGGCCGACCGCCGTGGCGCGTGATGTTTCACGTGAAACTGCGAGCGCGCGGACGGTTACGCCGGCGGCCGGGTGTGTGTCGCTTCAATCAAATGCCGAGCGATCTCGTTCCACGCGCACCCGTGAGCGTCCGAGACGACGGATCGGGGACTCGGGGGCGTTTCACGTGAAACGCCGGCTGGCCGCGTCGTTCCGCACGTTCGCGCTGCGTCGCGCGGCCGCGTGGGCGTGACGGCGCGGTCGCTGATCGAGCCTCCGGGACTCGAGTGTGCAGATGGATCGAGTGAACGGGTCGAGGTCGCCCGTCCGGTGCTGGCGATCGGGATCCTCTCCACCTCGCGGGCGCTGGCTCACGAGCAGGTGTCGAGCCCGGTTGTGGTGTTCGCTCCGTCCCGTGGCCGCGCGGGCGTGACGGCGCAGTTGCTGAGCGAGAGCCGAGCCACCCCCGGGGCCCGGGAGCGCGGATGGTCTGAGTGAACGGGTCGAGGCCGCCCGTCCGGTGCCGGCGATCGGGGTCGTCTCCACCTCCTGCACCTTGAGGGCGCGCTCGACCACTCGGCCCCCGCGATCCCCCTGCGTCTGTTTCACGTGAAACATCGCACGGCGCGGGCGCTGGCGCGTGAGCGCGTGTCGAGGACGGTTGTGGCGGTCGCTTCATCTCCGCGGCTTCGCCGATCCGTTCAGCAACCGAGAGGTTCAACCGACCAGAGAGGCGCGAAGCGCCGGAGCGGAGACGGGCCGAGCGAGCGCAGCGAGCCGACGCCGACGGCGCAGGCCTTGCTTTCGACTCGCTTCGCTCGCTCAAGCCGTCTCCGCTCGCTTCGCTCGGTCGACGACCGGCTGCGGTGGTCGCTTCATCTCCGCGCCTGCGGCGCTCCGTTCAGCAACCGATGAGTGCAACCGATCGGGTGCGACCCCACGGTTGCTGAACGAGTGCCGCGCCAGCGGCCGGAGATGAAGCGACCACAGCAACTCCCGCTCGTCGACCGGAGGCGCGAAGCGCGGGAGCGGAGACGCACCGAGCGAGCGCAGCGAGCCGACGCCGACGGCGCAGGCCTTGCTTTCGACTCGCTTCGCTCGCTCAAGCCACCTCCGCTCTGTTCGCTCGGTCGACGACCGGCTGCGGTGGTCGCTTCATCTCCGCGCCTGCGGCGCTCCGTTCAGCAACCGATGAGTTCAACCCCACGGTTGCTGAACAGATTGAGCGCAGATGAAGCGATCAGGGCAACGTCGTTCGTCGACCGGAGGCGCGGAGCCGCCGGAGCGGAGACCGGCCGAGCGAGCGCAGCGAGCCGAGGCCGAGGGTGCAGGCCTTGCTTTCGACTCCGGGCGCTGCGCGGCCTCCGCTCAAGCCGTCTCCGCTCGCTTCGCTCGGTCGACGACCGGGTGCGGTGATCGCTTCATCTCCGCGGCCTCCGGCCGCTCCGCTCAGCAACCGATGAGGTGCAACGCACGGTTGCTGAACAGAGCGAGCGCAGCTGAAGCGACCAGAGCAACACCGCTCGTCGACCGGAGCGCCCGCAGGGCGCGGAGCGGAGACGGGCCGAGCGAGCGAAGCGAGTCGAGGCCGAGGGCGCGGGCGATGCTTTCGACTCGCTTCGCTCGCTCAAGCCGTCTCCGATCGCTTCGCTCGGTCGACGACCGGTTGCGGTGGTCGCTTCATCTTCGCGGCCGCCGGCCGCTCCGTTCAGCAACCGAGAGGTTCGACCAACTGGCGAGACTCCCGGTTGCTGAACGAAGTGGGCGAAGCGAACGGAGATGAAGCGACCACAGCAACTCCGCTTCTCGCCCGAGGCACGCGCGGCCACGGCAGCGATGAGCTGAACGAGCGAGCGATCAAAAAAGGTGCGACATTTGGGACTCCACGCCTCCGGCACTCCGTTCAACGACCGGTGGATTGCAGCCCTCGGGTTCCGAGCGAGGGGGAGCGGTCGATGGGCGGGTTTCACGTAAAACATCCGGGTCGTGACTGGCTCGAGCCAGCGCGCACATCCCCCGCATGCGTTTCACGTGAAACATCCCTCACGACGAACCGCGCATTCGGGGCGAGCAGAGGCCGGGCGGCAGCACACGTGCGTGACGAGCGCCACCCCCGCGTTTCACGTGAAACGTCAGGCGCGGACGCGAGCCCGAACCACGCGGGTCTCCTCGGCGAGCAGACCCTCACCGAGGACCTCCACGCGAACCTCGCTCAGCGTGAACCTCCGAATCTGCTTCGCCGCCGCCTCGATCTCGTTCTCGGCGTTGCGGCCCTTGAGCAGAATGAGCTCTCCGCCGTCGCGGACCAGGGGAGCGGTCCACGGGATGAGGGTCCGCAGCGCCGACACGGCCCGCGCCGTCGCGGCATCGAGCAGCCCCTCGAGACCGGCCTCTTCCGCGCGCGCCCGATGCACCGTCACGTTCGCCAGGCCGAGGCTCGCCACCTGCTCCTCGAGCCAGGCCACGCGGCGCTCCATCGGCTCGATCAGCTCCCACGTCACATCCGGACGGGCGATCGCCAGCACGATCCCCGGGAGCCCGGCGCCCGAGCCGACGTCGCCCACGCGCCCGCGGGACGGGAACAGGGGAGCGGCGATCGCGCAGTTCAGCAGGTGCCTCGTCCAGAGTCGGGGCAGCTCCTGCGGCCCGATCAGCCCGCGCTCCTCGCCATGCGCGACGAGCGCATCGGCATAGGCGCGCGCCAGCCCGATGCGATCACCGAACAGCGCGGCGGCCTCGGCCGGCTCCGCCTCGACGGGGGGAACGGACGGATCGGTCATGAACGCTCCTCGTTCCGCGACGGGCTCAGCGACGGCGGATGACGGTGTGCCGATCCGCGCCCTCGCCGTACGACTCGGAGATCAGGCCGCGCGCCGCGACGACATCGTGCACGAGCTTGCGCTCGTACGACGACATGGCGGGGAGCGACGCCTGCGACGCGCCCTCGTCCAGCTTTGCCACGGCGGCGTCGACGAGTCGCTCCAGCTGGCGCTGCCGCGTCTCGCGCGATCCGCCGATGTCGAGGATCAGCCGCGAGAACCGCCCGGTCTCGCTCTGCACCGCAAGGCGCGTCAGCTCCTGCAGCGCCTGCACGGTGTCGGGGTCGGCGAGTCGGCGCAGCGACTCGTCCTCCGACTCCACCGACACGTAGGCGCGGCTCTGGCGGACGTCGAGCGTGAGGTCGCCGTCGATGTCGGCGATGTCGAGCAGGCCCTCGAGGAAGTCGGCCGCGACGTCGCCCTCGCGCTCCAGCTCGGCCTCGGTCGGCTCTTCGGCGCCGGGCATGTCGGCACTGGGCAGGGGAGTGGTGTTCACCATCGTCCTCGTGCGGTCAGGAGTCGGATCCGGACGGCGCGGCGGCGCCAGGGTCGGGCTGACCATTGCCCGGCTTCGGCTGCTTCTGCGCCTGCTTCTTCGCGCGCTGCTTGCTCATCGGCTGCTGGCGCTTGGCACGCTGCTGCCGCTCGAGCTCGGCCTGCCGCAGCAGCTCCTCCTGCTCGCGCTGGTACTCCTCCATCGACACGACCTTGCCCTGAGAGTTCAGTGCCTTGCCCTTGCGCGCCAGGCGCTCCTCGCGGGCCTTCGCGGCCTCCGAGCCCGGCGTCGGCATCGAGCGGATCACGAGGAACTGCTGCCCCATGGTCCAGAGGTTGTTGAAGAACCAGTAGGTCACGACGCCGAGCGGGAAGGCGACACCCGAGAAGATCATCGCGAACGGGATGATGTACAGCATGATGCGCTGCATCTGGTACGCCTGACCGGTCTTGGCCTCGGGCGAGAGGTTCTTCGACACGATCTGCAGCTGCGTGAAGAACTGTGTCGCGATCATGAGCGCGACGAGGATGATCAGCAGCACGATCGCGGCCACCGACACCGGCGACGCGTTGAAGTGGTCGATCAGCGTCATGTGCAGCGGCGCGACGTCGAACAGCGACGCATCGTTGAACTCGTGCACCCGCTCCGGCGTGAACAGCCACGAGTTGCGGCCCGAGCTGTCGTTCGCCGCCCACGTCTTGATGTCGAACAGCGTCCAGTACAGCGAGAAGAAGATCGGCATCTGGATGAGGATCGGCAGGCAGCCGCCCACCGGCGAGGTGCCGTGCTTCTTGTACAGATCCATCGTCTCGCGGCTCATCGCCTCGCGGGAAAGCTGGTCGCGCTTGCCCTTGTACTTCTCCTGGATCTTGCGCATCTCGGGCGCGATCTCCATCATCTTCCGCTGGCTCTTGATCTGGCGGATCGTGAGCGGGAAGATCAGCAGTCGCACGATGACGACCACGCCGAGGATCGACAGCACCCAGGTGAGGCCGCCGGCCGAGTCCATGCCGACCGCGGTGAACAGCCAGTGCCAGCCGACCAGGATCGCCTCGATCACCCAGCGGATGGGGAAGAGGAGGGTTCCGAAGAAGTCCACGGATCAGTCCTTTCGGCGCGGCACCACGAAGCCGCGGGGGGTCAGGTCAAAGCGGAAGTTCGAGTGGGGCGGCACGTCATCGACGCCGCCGGCCGCCCATGGGTGGCACCGGGCGATGCGCGCGAGCGCCATCCCCGATCCTCTCACGAGGCCGTGCTGCTGCACGGCGCCCACGGCATACGCGGAGCAGGAGGGGAAGTACCGGCACACATCGCCGTACAGCCTCGAGATCGTCGCGCGATACGCGATCAGCAGCGCCACACCGAGATTGCGCGGCGCGAGCGGAATCGCCTGGAGCGCGTCGCGCGGATCGAGGCGCGCGGTGCCGTAGGAGCTGGCGGGGAGCACGCTCACCGCGACGCCTCCCGTCGGCCGGCGGTCAGCACCGACCGTCGCTCCAGGCAGCGTCGCACCTCGGCGCGCAGCTCGGCGAACGAGGCGTCGGCAGACGACGGGAGGGCGCGGATGATGACATCCGCGCCCTCCCGTACGTCGGGCAGCGCCTCCGCGCAGACGGCCTTCAGCCGCCGCCGCACGGTGTTGCGCACCACCGCGCCGCCCACGGCCTTCGTGATGATGAAGCCGAAGCGCGCCGGGCGCGCCTCGTCCGTCAGCACCGCGTGCGTCACCACATGCGCGCCCGCGCACCGCGCCCCCCGACGGGAGACCGATCGATAGTCGATCCCGCGGGTCAGGCGATTCGGCCGCGCGAGCACGCTGGACTGCCGTGACGCCGTGCCGTCGGCCTTACGCCGAGAGCTCGGTGCGGCCCTTGCCGCGGCGGGCGGCGAGGATCGCGCGGCCGGCGCGGGTGCGCATGCGGGCGCGGAAACCGTGCTTCTTGGCGCGACGACGGTTGTTGGGCTGGAACGTGCGCTTGCTCATGGAAAATCACTCCGGAGGATGCGTCACCGGTTTCCCCGGGGACAGTCGGAACAGCGCCCTCGAAAGGGCATAAGTCAACCGACATAGACTACGTCGCCCCCGCTGCCCGGCGCAAATGGCCCGGCAACCTGACAGTATCTCCACAGTCCGCGCGATCCCCGGGCAGGACACGCACGAGGGTTTGCCGTCCCCGCGCGTCCTGGCTAGCCTGTGGAGAGTTATCCACAGGACGGGGCCGCGCCCCGCGACCCGATGCGTGCGCGGCAGGATCGTCGTGACGCGCTCATCCACGAGGGGGGACATGTCGACGCAGGAGGTGCCGGACGTTCCGGTGTGGGCGGCCGTGCTGGCGCAGCTCGAGACGGACGACCGGATAAGCGCCCCGATGTGGGGCTTCCTGCACCTCGCCGTCCCGCAGGGAGTGATGGGCGGCACCGTGTACGTCGAGGTGCCCAACGACCTCACGGCGGCGCAGATCAACAAGCGCATGCGCGCCCCGATCATGGACGCCCTCGCGGCCGTCGGCGGCGATGTCCACACCTTCCGGGTGGTCGTGAACCCCGACATCGGCGACCAGCCCTACGTGCCGGAGCCGGTCCCGATCGCGGTCGAGGCCGCACAGCGCCCGATCGCCGAGAATCCCACCGAGAGCACCGGCGGCGGCAGCGCGGCCCGGGGCGAGACGCGGCTGAACCCCCGCTACACCTTCGACAACTTCGTCATCGGCCAGTCGAACCGGTTCGCGCACGCGGCCGCGGTGGCGGTGGCCGAGGCACCGGCCAAGGCGTACAACCCGCTCTTCATCTACGGCGACTCCGGCCTCGGCAAGACGCACCTGCTGCACGCCATCGGCGACTACGCGCTCAACCTCTACAGCGGGGTGCGCGTGCGGTACGTGTCGAGCGAGGAGTTCACGAACGACTTCATCAACTCGATCGCGAACAACCGCGGCGCCGCCTTCAACGCGCGCTACCGCGAGGTCGACATCCTGCTCATCGACGACATCCAGTTCCTGCAGGGTCGCGCCGAGACGCAGGAGGCGTTCTTCCACACCTTCAACACGCTGCACGACCACGACAAGCAGGTGGTCATCACGAGCGACGTCGCGCCGCGCCTGCTGACCGGCTTCGAGGATCGGATGCGCAGCCGCTTCGAGTGGGGCCTCATCACCGACGTGCAGGCGCCCGACCTCGAGACCCGCATCGCGATCCTGCGCAAGAAGGCGCAGTCCGAGCGTCTGCTCATCCCCGACGACGTGGTCGAGTACATCGCGAAGAACGTCTCCACCAACATCCGCGAGCTCGAAGGCGCCCTCATCCGCGTCTCGGCGTTCGCGAGCCTCAACCGCTCCGACGTCGACGTGCCGCTGGCCCAGACCGTGCTGCGCGACATCGTGGATCAGGCCGAGGACAACGTCGTCTCGCCGACCGACATCATCACGATGACCGCCGAGTACTTCAAGCTCACCGTCGACGACCTCTACGGCTCCAGCCGGTCGCAGGCCGTCGCCCAGGCCCGCCAGATCGCGATGTACCTGTGCCGCGAGCGCACCAACCTCTCGCTGCCGAAGATCGGGCAGCTGTTCGGCGGCCGCGACCACACCACGGTCATCTACGCGTGCCGCAAGATCGCCGACCTCATGAAGGAGCGCCGCTCCATCTACAACCAGGTCAGCGAGATCACCACGCAGCTCAGCCGCCGCTGATCCGGTTCCCGTCACCCCTCGTTCACCGGATGGGGCGTTCGGAATGCGACGTATTCCTGAACTCGTCCTTGACAGTGCGCGTCGGCGACCCCTATAAATCTCTTTCCCCAGTGTGGACAGCCTGTGGATAACTGTTGAGACACACCCTGCGGCCTGTGAGCGACACGCGGTGCGGATGTGGACCGGCCTGTGACCGCGACCGCCGGAGGACGAGATTCCCTCACCGCTCATCCGCAGCCGTTCCACATCTCACACGGATGTAGTTCCCTACGCGCGACAGGCATCCACAGAGTTATCCACATTATCCACAGCAGTGAATACCAAGAAAGAACATCTCTTCCTTGTGCGCGATCCGATGACCTTCACCGGACGAGCCGGCGCAACACGGCGTCTGCCGGTGGGCACTAGCATGGGATTCCCCACGGATAGGGAACCGTGGCGATACGAGGGGATCCACCTGTGAAGTTCCACGTGAACCGTGATGTCTTCAGCGAGGCCGTGTCGTTCGTCGTCAAGCTCCTGCCTCAGCGGAACCCTCAGCCGATCCTCGCCGGCGTGCTCATCGAGGCATCCGAGGACGGCTCGCTCGCGCTGTCGGCGTTCGACTACGAGGCGTCGGCGCGCACGACGATCGAGGCGACGGTCGACGAGCCCGGCACGATCCTGGTCCACGGCCGCCTGCTCTCGGACATCGCGAGCCGCCTGCCGAACGCGCCGATCGAGATGGTGACGGAGGAGGACGGCAACATCGCCCTCACCTGCGGCTCCGCCCGGTTCGCCCTCGCGGCGATGCCCGTCGAGGAGTACCCCGCGATCCCCGAGGTCTCCGGCGAGTCCGGTCTCGTCCCCGCCGAGGACTTCGGCACCGCGATCTCGCAGGTCGCCTTCGCCGCCTCGCGCGACGACGTCACCCCCGTGCTCACGGGCGTGCAGCTGGAGGTCACCGGCACGCAGCTCAGCCTCGTGGCGACCGACCGCTACCGCGTGGCGCTGAGCGACATCCAGTGGGACGGCAGCCAGGACGAGGCGCACGCGCTCGTGCCGGCCCGCACCCTGCAGGAGGTCGGCAAGACCTTCTCGCACGGCGGCGAGATCTCCATCGCGTTCAGCGGATCGGGCGACCGCGAGATCATCGCGTTCACGTCGGGCAACAAGACCGTCACCTCGCTGCTCATCAAGGGCAACTTCCCCCCGGTGCGCCGGCTGTTCCCGGAGCAGACCGACCACTACGCCGTGGTCAGCACCGCCGATCTCGCCGAGGCCGTGCGCCGCGTCTCGCTCGTGCTCGACCGCTCCGCGCCGCTGCGCTTCACCTTCACGACCTCGGCCGTGACGATGGACGCCTCCGGCGGCGACCAGGCCCGCGCGTCGGAGTCGGTCGACGCGCACCTGCAGGGCGAGGACGTCACGCTCGGGCTCAACCCGCAGTACCTCCTCGAGGCGCTCGGCGCCGTGAAGAGCGAGTTCGCGCGCATCACGTTCACCTCGAGCGAGAACGCCAACAAGCTCAGCCCCGTGCTCATCACGAGCCAGACCTCGGTGGATCAGGCCGGCAGCGACTCGTTCAAGTACCTGCTGCAGCCGAACCTGCTGCTGCGCTGAGTCCGCCACGGCCTCGGCCCACTGTCGGGCCCGAAAGCTAGGGTTTTCGAGTGATCATCGAGCACTTGAGCCTGAAGGACTTCCGCAACTACGCGGAGGCCGAGCTCGAGCTGCTGCCTGGGCCGAACGTGCTCGTGGGGCGCAATGGACAGGGCAAGACGAACCTCGCCGAGGCCGTCGCCTACCTCGCCACGCTCGGCTCGCACCGGGTGTCCTCCGATGCGCCGCTGGTTCGGGAAGGGGAGGATGCGGCCTTCGTCCGCGCCCGCCTCGCCCACGGCGCCCGCCGCATCGTTCTCGAGCTGCAGATCAACCGGCAGGGATCGAACCGCGCGCGCATCGGCGGCTCGCCGTCACGCCCCGGTGAGCTGCCGCGATACGCCCAGGTCGTGCTCTTCGCGCCCGAGGACCTGCAGATCGTGCGGGGCAATCCGTCCGAGCGCCGGCGCTTCGCCGATCAGCTGCTCGTGCAGCGCACCCCGCGGCTGGCGGGCGTGCTCGCCGACTACGACCGCACGCTGCGCCAGCGCACCACGCTGCTCAAGTCGGCCAGGGCGCGGGGCATGAAGGCCGCGCAGCTGACGACCCTCGACGTGTGGGACGACAAGCTCGTCTCGCTCGGATCGGAGATCATCGACGCGCGCATCCGGCTGGCGCAGGATCTGTCAGGACCGGTCGCCGCGGCGTACGAGGGCGTGGCGGGGGCGGATCATCGCCCCGAGCTGTCGTGGACGCTCACGATCCACGGAGCCGACCCCGAGGACGGGGAGGATGCCGACGCCGGCGGCGAGGGCGAGACGGCGGCGCAGTTCCGCGCGGCGCTGGAGGCGAAGCGCCCGCTCGAGCTCGAGCGCGGGCTCACGCTCGTCGGCCCGCACCGCGACGACCTGCTGCTGCGGCTGCGCGGCCTGCCCGTGAAGGGGTACGCGTCGCACGGCGAGAGCTGGTCGGCCGCGCTGTCGCTGCGGCTCGCCTCGGCCGAGCTGCTGCGGGCCGAGTCGCCAGGCGGCGATCCGATCCTCATCCTCGACGACGTCTTCGCCGAGCTCGATGCCGACCGGCGCGCGCGCCTGGCGGGGGTCGTCGCCGGGTACGAGCAGGTCATCGTCACGGCCGCCGTCTCGGCCGATGTGCCGGAGCCCCTGCGCGCCAACGCCGTGCGGATCGAGCACGGGCGCATCCTCGGCGCGCTCGCCGACCATCCCCTCACCGCCGGGGAGGACCGCGATGAGTGAGCCGACCCCCGAGGTGCCCGAGACGCTCGCCACCTACCTGCGGCTGCGCGGGCTCGAGCCGTCGAAGTACGCCAAGCGCCGCCGGCGACGCCGGCCCGCGGAGGGCGACGAGAACCTGCCGTTCACGCCGGGACGCGATCCGAAGCCGGTGGGCGACGCGCTCGACGCGCTGTCCAAGCAGCACGGCTGGTCGGGCCAGCTCGCGCGCGAGGACCTCGTGCGGCGATGGGAGGAGGTCGCCGGCGCCGAGACGGCCCAGCACTCGACCCCGACCTCGCTCGTCGACGGCACCCTCACGATCCAGTGCGACTCGACGGCGTGGGCCAAGAACCTGCAGTTCATGCGCTCGCACATCCTGACCCAGGTCGTCACCCGCTTCCCTGACGCGGCGGTCGAGAACGTGCGCTTCGTCGGACCCGACGCCCCCACCTGGAAGTGGGGTCCGCGCACGGTGCCGGGTCGCGGGCCGCGCGACACCTACGGCTGATCGCGCGAGCCGAGGCCGTGCGGCGTCACAGCGCCCGCAACACCCCCGACCACGATCGGCGTCCTGCCCCCGCTCCCGTTATGGCCTCTGCGGGCCTGTCTGCGGCTGTTGAGAACCGATTCCCGGCTAGGATGGAGGTGCCCATACCCACGGAATGCGGAGCGCGCCCCCATATGACGACGGACACCCCTCAGAGCGAGCCCGAGAACACCGCTGCCGCCGGGGGTGATGCGTCCCAGGGGAACTACGGCGCCGACAACATCCAGGTGCTGGAAGGCCTCGAGGCCGTGCGCAAGCGCCCCGGCATGTACATCGGCTCGACCGGCCCGCGCGGCCTGCACCATCTGGTGTACGAGATCGTCGACAACTCGGTGGACGAGGCCCTCGCCGGCTACTGCGACACGATCGAGGTCACGATCCTCGAGGACGGCGGCATCCGGGTCGTCGACAACGGCCGCGGCATCCCGGTCGCCGAGCACAAGACCGAGAAGAAGTCGACGCTCGAGGTCGTGCTCACGGTGCTGCACGCGGGCGGCAAGTTCGGCGGCGGCGGATACGCCGTCTCGGGCGGCCTGCACGGCGTCGGATCGTCCGTCGTGAACGCGCTCTCGACGCGCCTCGACGCGGTCGTCAAGCGCGACGGCTACGAGTGGCGCCAGTCCTTCGCGAACGGCGGCGCGCCGCTCGGCCCCGTGGAGCAGGGCGAGCCGACCGACGAGACCGGCACGACGATCACGTTCTGGCCGGACCCCGAGATCTTCACCGAGACGATCGACTTCGACTACGAGACCCTGCGCACGCGGTTCCAGCAGACGGCGTTCCTGAACAAGGGCCTGCGGATCGACTTCAAGGACGAGCGCCCGGCCGCCATGGAAGAGGACGAGCTCGAGGACGGCTCGCCCGAGCTCGTGCAGCGTCACGACACCTTCCTCTACGAGCGCGGCCTCGTCGACTACGTCGAGTACCTGTGCAAGGTGCGCAAGGCCGAGCGCGTGCACGAGGAGGTCATCGACTTCTCGAGCGAGACGGCGAACACCGAGCGGAACATCTCGCTCGAGGTCGCCATGCAGTGGACCACCTCGTACAGCGAGAACGTGTTCACCTACGCGAACATGATCAACACGCACGAGGGCGGCACGCACGAGGAGGGCTTCCGCGCCGCGCTGACCACCCTCGTGAACCGGTACGCGCGCGCGAACAACCTGCTCAAGGAGAAGGAGGACAACCTTACGGGAGAGGACGTCCGCGAGGGCCTCATGGCCGTCATCTCCGTCAAGCTCAGCGAGCCGCAGTTCGAGGGTCAGACCAAGACGAAGCTCGGCAACACCGAGGTCAAGGCCTTCGTGCAGCGCGTGGTGAACGAGGAGCTCGGCGCCTGGTTCGAGCGCAACCCGCAGCAGGCCAAGAACATCATCCGCAAGGCGATCGACGCGGCCACCGCGCGCCTGGCCGCCCGCAAGGCGCGCGAGACCGCGCGCCGCAAGAGCGTGTTCGAGTCGGCCGCGATGCCCGACAAGCTCAAGGACTGCACGAGCAAGGACCCGTCGATCTCCGAGATCTTCCTCGTCGAGGGAGACTCCGCCGGCGGATCGGCTGTCGGCGGCCGCGATCCGCGCACCCAGGCGATCCTGGCCCTGCGCGGCAAGATCCTGAACGTCGAGCGCGCTCGCATCGACAAGGCCCTCGGCAACCGCGAGGTGCAGGCGATGATCCAGGCCTTCGGCACGGGCATCGGGCCGGAGTTCGACATCGAGAAGGCGCGCTATCACAAGATCGTGCTGATGACCGATGCCGACGTCGACGGCCAGCACATCACGACGCTGCTGCTCACGCTGCTGTTCCGGTACATGCGCGGCCTCATCGACGCCGGCTACGTCTACCTCGCGATGCCGCCGCTGTACCGCCTGAAGTGGTCGAACGCGCCGCACGAGTACGTGTACTCGGACCGCGAGCGCGACGCGCTGCTGAAGGAGGGCCTCGCGAACGGCAAGCGCCTGCCCAAGGACGCCGGCCTGCAGCGGTACAAGGGTCTCGGCGAGATGAACGACAGCGAGCTGTGGGAGACGACGATGGATCCCGAGACGCGCACGCTGCGTCAGGTCACCATCGACGACGCGGCCGCGGCCGACGAGATCTTCTCCGTGCTGATGGGCGAGGACGTCGAGTCCCGCCGCAGCTTCATCCAGCGCAACGCGAAGGACGTCCGGTTCCTCGACATCTGAGTCGACACGGACAGCGGAACCAGACGTAGGGAAAGACGGACATGGCAGACGAAGAGCGCCCCGACATCAACGCGGATCACAACCACGGCCGCATCGACCAGGTCGATCTGCAGTCGGAGATGCAGCGCAGCTACCTCGACTACGCGATGAGCGTGATCATCGGGCGCGCGCTGCCCGATGTGCGCGACGGCCTCAAGCCCGTGCACCGTCGCGTGATCTACGCGATGTACGACGGCGGCTTCCGGCCCGACAAGTCGTTCTCGAAGTGCACGCGCGTCGTCGGCGAGGTGATGGGTCAGTACCACCCGCACGGCGACAGCGCGATCTACGACACCCTCGTCCGCCTCGTCCAGCCGTGGTCGATGCGCTACCCGCTCGCGCTCGGTCAGGGCAACTTCGGCTCGCCGGGCAACCAGGGCGCGGCGGCCCCGCGTTACACCGAGACGAAGATGGCTCCGCTGGCGCTCGAGATGGTGCGCGACATCGAAGAGGAGACCGTCGACTTCGAGGACAACTACGACGGCCAGACCCAGGAGCCGTCCGTCCTGCCGGCGCGGTTCCCGAACCTGCTCGTGAACGGCTCGGTCGGCATCGCCGTCGGCATGGCGACCAACATCCCGCCGCACAACCTACGCGAGGTGGCCGCCGGCGCCCTGTGGGTGCTCGACAACCCGCAGCTGCCGCGCGAGGAGCTGCTCGCCGGTCTCATCCAGCGCATCCCGGGACCCGACTTCCCGACCGGCGCGCAGATCCTCGGGAACAAGGGCATCCACGAGGCGTACCGCACGGGCCGCGGATCGATCACGATGCGCGCGGTCGTCGAGATCGAGGAGATCCAGGGCCGCACCTGCCTCGTCATCACCGAGCTGCCGTACCAGGTCAACCCCGACAACCTCGCCGTGAAGATCGGCGAGCTCGCCCGCGAGGGCCGTGTGACGGGCATCGCCGACATCCGCGACGAGAGCTCGAGCCGCACCGGTCAGCGCCTGGTCGTCGTGCTCAAGCGCGACGCCGTGGCGAAGGTCGTGCTGAACAACCTCTACAAGCACACCTCGCTGCAGGAGAACTTCGGCGCGAACATGCTCGCGATCGTCGACGGCGTGCCCCGCACGCTGCCGCTCGACGCGTTCATCACGCTGTGGATCACCCACCAGCTCGACGTGATCGTGCGCCGCACGCACTTCCGCCTGCGCAAGGCCGAGGAGCGCATGCACATCCTGCGCGGCTACCTCAAGGCGCTCGACGCGCTCGACGAGGTCATCGCGCTCATCCGCCGCTCGCCCACGGTCGACGACGCCCGCACGGGCCTGAAGTCGCTGCTCGACATCGACGACCTGCAGGCCGACGCGATCCTCGCGATGCAGCTGCGCCGCCTCGCGGCGCTCGAGCGGCAGAAGATCGTCGACGAGGCGCAGGAGCTCGAGGCGCAGATCGCGGACTTCAAGGCGATCATCGCCGACGAGATGCGCCAGCGCGACATCATCAAGACCGAGCTCACGGCGATCGTCGACCGCTTCGGCGACGAGCGTCGCACGCAGATCCTCCCCGGCTTCGACGGCGACGTGTCGATCGAGGACCTCATCGCGGAGGAGGAGATGGTCGTCACGATCACCCGCGACGGCTACATCAAGCGCACGCGCAGCGACAACTACCGCTCGCAGCGCCGCGGCGGCAAGGGCGTGCGCGGGGCGCAGCTGCGGGCCGACGACGTCGTGGAGCACTTCTTCGTGACGACGACGCACCACTGGCTGCTGTTCTTCACGACCAAGGGCCGGGTCTACCGCATCAAGGCGTACGAGGTGCCCGAGGCCGGCCGCGACGCCAAGGGCCTGCACGTGGCGAACCTGCTCGCGCTGCAGCCCGAGGAGCAGATCGCGCAGGTCATCGAGCTGCGCGAGTACGACGCCGCCGAGTACCTCGTGCTCGCCACCCGCTCGGGTCTCGTGAAGAAGTCGCGCCTGGCCGACTACGACTCGAACCGCCAGGGGGGCATCATCGCCATCAATCTCCGCGAGGGCGACGAGCTCGTCTCGGCGATGCTCGTGAACCAGGACGACGACATCCTGCTGCTCAGCCGAAAGGGCATGTCGCTGCGGTTCTCGGCCACCGACGAGGCGCTGCGCCCGATGGGCCGCTCGACGAGCGGCGTGAAGGGCATGTCGTTCCGGGCCGACGACGACCTCCTCACGGCGGGCGTCGCCCGGCCGGGCACGTTCGTGTTCGTCGTGACCGACGGCGGCTACGCCAAGCGCACCTCGATCGACGAGTACCGCGTGCAGGGCCGCGGCGGACTGGGCATCAAGGCGCTCAAGCTGAACGACGAGCGGGGAACCCTCGCGGGCGGCCTGATCGTCGACGAGGAGGACGAGGTGCTCGTGGTCCTCGCCAAGGGCAAGGTGGTACGCTCGGCCGTTGCCGAGGTCCCCGCGAAGGGCCGAGACACCATGGGCGTGCTGTTCGCGCGGCCCGACAAGGACGACCGGATCCTGGCGATCGCCCGCAACAGCGAGCGGGGACTGGGTGACGACGGCGCGGCCGACGAGGTCGCCGACGACGCAGAGAGCACCGCTCCCGAGACCCCCGAAGAGAGCACCGACGCATGACGACCGTAGCCGACAAGCTCGCCAAGAAGTCCTCGCGCAAGCCCAAGGCCAAGCAGGTCCGCCTGCGCCTCGTCTACATCGACTTCTGGTCGGCGATCAAGATGTCGTTCCTCGCGGCGGTCGCCGTGGCGATCGTCACCCTGGTGTCGTTCCTGCTCAGCTACCTCGTGGTCGAGACCACGGGGCTCATCGCGCAGCTCGACGAGTTCTTCGTGAGCTTCACCGACGGCAGCATCTCGATCGCGGCGGTGATCGGCCTGCCCCAGGTGATGGCCTTCGCGGTCGTCATCGCCATCCTCAACCTCATCATCGTCACGGTGATGGGGGCGGTGCTGGCGGGCATCTACAACCTCGCGGTGAAGATCACGGGCGGCCTGCTCGTGGGCTTCACCTCGAACTGACCGGGCGCTCGCGCCGATTCGCGGGAACGCGAGCCATCGAGTAAACTCTTGAAGGTTGACGGCGCGAGCCGGTCACAACGGGGCTATAGCTCAGGCGGTTAGAGCGCTTCACTGATAATGAAGAGGTCCCAGGTTCAAGTCCTGGTAGCCCCACCACGTACCTCTTCTCGGGGCCTTAGCTCAGTTGGTAGAGCGCCTGCTTTGCAAGCAGGATGTCAGGAGTTCGAATCTCCTAGGCTCCACAACCAGCAGAGCGCCGTCCCGTAGGGGTGGCGCTCTGCTGCATATCGGGCCGGTTCACTTGCCGTTGCGCTCGCCCTCCGCCAGCTCGGGGTCCAGCATGTGAAGCCTTCGCGGCGGCATGGCCTTCCCCTGCTCCGCGAGTTCTGCGCTCATGAACCCCCGGTCCACCAGGATGTCCAGGATGCGCGCGCGGATCGCGAGCAGACGGGCGGACCTTGGCGCCTGCGGACTCGGTCATCGCTCGGCTCCCGCCGACGCAGCGCCGGCATTCGACGGTCTGGCGCCGATGCGGGGAGGGGCGGCGGTGGCGACTCAGGGCATGGACCCAGTATCTCGAACACGGGTTCACCCGGACGACGATCGCGGGCGGCAGCCGACCCGTGCGGCGGGGGTGCGGCGCGGACATAGGATCGTCTGGTGCCCGATCTGGATCTGCTGACGCTGATCCTGCTGATCCTCGCCGGGTTCGCCGCCGGCTGGGTGGACGCCGTCGTCGGGGGCGGTGGCCTCATCCAGCTGCCCGCGCTCCTGCTCGTGCCGGGCATCTCGCCGCTGCAGGCGCTGGCGACGAACAAGGTCGCGAGCATCATGGGCACGTCGGTGGCGGCGGTCACGTACGCGCGTCGCCTCAAGCCGGATCCGCGAACGGCCGCGCCGCTCGCGATCACGGCGCTGGCGGGCGCGATCCTCGGCGCGATGCTGGCCACCTTCATCTCGGACGACGCCTTCACGCCGATCATCCTCGTCGTGCTCATCGGCGTGGGCGCGTTCACCGTCCTGAAGCCCAAGATGGGCGTGCACACCGTGCAGCGCTGGCACGGGTGGCGCCACATCGTCGCGGCCATGGCGATCGGCCTCGGGATCGGGCTCTACGACGGCGCCCTCGGGCCGGGCACGGGATCGTTCTTCGTCATCCTGCTCGTGAGCGTGCTCGGCTACGCCTTCATGCCGGCCTCGGCGCTCGGCAAGATCGCCAACTTCTGCACCAACCTGGGCGCGCTCGTGTTCTTCATCCCCGCCGGTCACGTGCTCTGGCCGCTGGGGCTCGCGGTGGGCGCCGCGAACCTCGCGGGCGGCTACCTCGGCGCGCGCATGGCCATGTCGAAGGGGTCGCGCTTCGTGCGTGTGGTCTTCATCGTCGTCGTCGGGGCGCTCATCGTGAAGCTGTCGTGGGACCTGATCTCCGGCGCCTGATCCGGCCGGTACGCCCCGGCACCCGGGGATGAGAGGATCGGACGCATGCGCGACGCATGGGTGGACGAGGCGATCCGGCTGCTCGAGGCCGACGCGAACCGCAGCGCCGACACGCACCTGCACGTGTTCCCGCTGCCGGCCGAGTGGGGCATCGACCTCTACCTGAAGGACGAATCGGTCCACCCCACCGGCTCGCTCAAGCACCGCCTGGCGCGCTCGCTCATCCTGTACGGCCTCGTCAACGGGCGGATCGGTCCGCGGACCACGCTCGTCGAGGCGTCGAGCGGATCGACGGCAGTGTCGGAGGCCTACTTCGCCCGCATGCTCGGCCTGGACTTCGTCGCCGTGATGCCGCGCACGACGAGCCCCGAGAAGATCGAGCTGATCGAGCACTACGGCGGCCGCTGCCACTTCGTCGACGTGCCGAGCGCGATGTACACCGAGGCCGAGCGCCTCGCGGCCGAGTGCGGCGGGCACTACCTCGACCAGTTCACCTACGCCGAGCGGGCCACCGACTGGCGCGGCAACAACAACATCGCCGAGAGCGTCTTCCAGCAGCTCTCGGCCGAGCGCTACCCGGTGCCGACGTGGATCGTCGTGGGCGCCGGCACGGGCGGCACGAGCGCGACCTTCGGGCGCTACGTGCGCTACCGCCGCCACCCGACGAGGGTCGCCGTCGTCGATCCCGAGAACTCCGCGTTCTACGGCGGATGGCAGACCGGGGCGAGCGACCACGCCACGGGCCTGCCGAGCCGCATCGAGGGGATCGGGCGGCCGCGCGTGGAGCCCTCGTTCATCCCCAGCGTGATCGACGAGATGATCCGGGTGCCCGACGCCGCCTCGCTCGCCGCCATCCGCCTGCTGCGCGAGCGCACGCGGCGCTGGGCGGGCGGATCCACCGGCACCAACCTGTGGGGCGCGTTCGAGCTCATCGCGCGCATGCGGCGCGCGGGGGAGCGCGGCAGCGTCGTGACGCTCATCTGCGACGCCGGCGACCGCTACGCCCACACGTACTACGACGACGACTGGGTCGCCGCGCAGGGCTTCGACCTCGCGCCGCACCGGGCGCGGATGGACCGGTTCCTCGAGACGGGCGACTGGTCCTGACGCCGGATCGGTAATGTGGGCGGATGGACCTGCGTGTCGCCGCCTACGCCGTCGTCACCGATGACGCCGGCCGCGTGCTGCTCTCCCGATGGATCGACGGATCCAAGCCTGCCTGGACGATGCCGGGCGGCGGCATGGAGCCCGGCGAGCACCCCGAGGAGACCGTGCGACGCGAGGTCCGCGAGGAGACGGGCTACGAGGTCGAGGTCGGCAACCTGCTGGGGGTCGATTCGCACGTGATCCCCGCGCGGCGGCGGATCCACGGCGACGCGCCGCTGCAGGCGCTGCGGATCGTGTACCGCGCCCGCATCGTGGGCGGCCATCTCGCCCACGAGATCGACGGGTCCACCGACATGGCCGAGTGGTTCCCCCTCGACGCAGTGCGCGGGCTGGAGCGGACCTCGCTCGTCGGGTACGGCCTGCGCGTAGCCGGGCTCGGGCACTGAGGGCCCTGCCGGCCAGCCGATACGCTGAAGCGATGAACAGCCGCCTGCTCCTCGTCAACGGCCCCAGCCTCAACCTGCTCGGCACGCGCGAGCCGGAGGTCTACGGCACCGCGACGCTCGACGATGTCGTGGCGCTCGCGACGCGGACGGCCGGCGAGCTCGGGTTCGAGGTGCGCGCCGTGCAGAGCAACCACGAGGGCGTGCTGATCGACGCGATCCACGCCGCGCGCGCCGACTGCGACGCGATCGTCATCAACCCCGGGGCCTTCACCCACACGTCCGTCGCGCTGCGCGACGCCCTCACGGGGGTGGCGCTGCCGTTCGCCGAGGTGCACCTGTCGAACGTGCACGCGCGCGAGCCGTTCCGCCACCACTCCTACCTGTCGGACGTGGCCTCGTGCGTGATCGTGGGCGCCGGCATCCAGGGCTACGAGTTCGCGGTGCGTCGCCTGGCCGCGGTCGTCACCGCCTGATCCACGCGCGAAACAGCAACTGCGCGCCGAGACCGTGGCGTCTGCACGCTGTCTCGGCGCGCGGATGCTGTTTCGCTGAGGGACGGCAAGGTCAGGCGCGGAGCTCGTCGATCGGGTCGGTGATGTCGGCGACCGTTGCGCCGTAGGCCTCGAGCAGGGCGTCGGCGTCGACGTACATGGTCCAGCCGTGGGCGCCGGCGCCCATCGACACGCGCTTGCCGCGCATCCGCTCGTCGGCGTACACGGGCCAGGCGGTCGTCGAGCCGAGGGGCACGATCGTGCCGCGCTCGTACCCGGTGGCCTGCAGCGCGAGCTCGGGCTCGGGCAGGCGCAGGCGGTTCACGCCGAGGAGCGCGCGAAGCTTCGGCCAGGAGATGGCGCGATCGCCGGGCACGAGAGCGAAGTAATACTCGTCGCCCTTGCCCTTGACGACGAGCGTCTTGACGATGTCGCCGGGGGTGATGCCGCGCAGCGCGGCCGCCTCCTCGAGCGATGCGGCGCACGGGCTCTCGACCACCTCGATCTCGAGCCCGCGCTCGGCCGCCGCGGCGCGCACGCGCGCCGTCGGATCGTCGTGGGTCACGCGTCGGGCGCGGACAGCGGGTCGTCGGCGACCCAGAGCTCGTCGTCGGCGCGCAGGGTCTGCCAGGCGGCGACGAGGATGCCGATCGCGGCGGCGGCGCCGAGCACGAGCGCGATGACCGGGCCCGCGCTCTTCTTCTTCGGCACGACCACGGGCTTGCCGGTCAGCTTGAGGCGCGTCTCGTTCGCCGCGTCCCAGGCGCCCATCGCCTTGCCCACGACGGAGCCGACGACCGGCACGACCTTCGAGTCCACCACGCGCTTGGTCGTGGTCATGCCCTGCTCGACATACGGGCGGGCCTTCTGGACGTACGGGTCGACGACCTCGTGGTACTTCGCCTGCGCGGCGGGCACGACCTTCTGGCGGCCGAACACGCTCGCCTGCCGGCCCGCCTCGCGGGCGACGTCCGCGGCCCGCTGCGCCAGCACCTGCTGGTCCTCCCACAGCTCCGCTGCCGTCTTCTGGAGCCTGCGAAGCTCCTTCTTCTGCTTCCTGCTGGGGCTTATGCTCACGGTCGCCCTCCATCTGCGTGGCGGTCTGGTTTCCCTCATCTTGCCATGCGGGCGCCGCGGCGGCAGAGGCTTCACGGAACTCTGAGAGAATGGCATCATGCCCCAGCACACCGCCGTCGCGACCATCCACACCAACCACGGCGACATCGTCGTCAACCTCTTCGGCGACCACGCGCCCAAGACGGTCCAGAACTTCATCGGCCTGTCCGACGGATCCGGTGAGTGGACCGATCCGCGCACGGGCGCCAAGGGCGAGGGCCCGCTGTACAAGGACGTCATCTTCCACCGCATCATCCCCGGCTTCATGATCCAGGGCGGCGACCCGCTCGGTCAGGGCATCGGCGGCCCCGGCTACGCGTTCGACGACGAGATCCACCCGGAGCTGGCCTTCACCGAGCCCTACCTGCTCGCGATGGCGAACGCGGGCAAGCGCCCGAACGCGTTCGGCAAGCTGTCGGGCACGAACGGCTCGCAGTTCTTCATCACGACCGACCCGACGCCGTGGCTGACCGGCAAGCACACGATCTTCGGCGCGGTCGCCGACGAGGACTCCAAGCGGGTCGTCGACGCGATCGCCGCCGTGCCGACCGGTGCGCAGGACCGCCCGACGTCGGACGTCGTGATCTCGTCGATCGACATCGCCGCGGTCTGACGCAAGCGGCGGGCGTGAGGACCCTCGGATGACGACGCCGGACTTCGCGCGCAACCGCGACAACTTCTGCTATCGGCACCGTGACCGGCAGAGCTTCGTGCTGTGCCAGCGGTGCGCGCGCACCATCTGCGGTGAGTGCCAGACGCCCGCCGCCGTCGGCGTGATCTGCCCCGAGTGCCTCGCCGAGCAGCGCCGCGCGCACACGCCCGCGCAGAAGCGCGCCCGCCGCCGCTGGGGCCAGGGCGGCTCGGCGATCGCCGCGTCGACCGGCGGCGGCACACGCGGCATGATGTGGATCTTCATCCTCACCGCCGTCGCGTTCCTCGTCGACTGGGCCGGCCGGACGGTGGGGTTCTCGCTGAACCAGTGGCTCGGCTTCATCGCGCCCTGGCTGTACCCGCAGTCCGGCCACTTCGAGCCGTGGCGCGTCGTCACCGTCGCGCTCGCGCATTCGAACTTCATGCACGTGTTCCTCAACATGCTGTCGCTGTGGATGATCGGGCGGGTGCTCGAGCCGATGCTCGGGACGGCGCGCTTCGTGACGACCTATGTGATGTGCGCGGCCGGAGGCTCGGCGGCCGTGGCGCTGCTGTCGTTCTACACGCCGGTCGTCGGCGCGTCCGGCGCGGTGTTCGGCCTGTTCGGCGCGCTCATCGTGATCGCCCGCCACATCGGCGCCAACATGACGGGCATGCTCATCGTGCTGGGCATCAACCTGGTGCTGGGCTTCATCCCGGGGGCGGGCATCTCGTGGCAGTCGCACGTGGGCGGCCTGCTCGTCGGCGCGCTCATCGGGCTCGTCTTCACCCGCACACGCCGCGCGGATCAGCAGGTGCGCCAGCGCGTGCTGCTCGGCGTGATCGGCGCCGGCATCGTGGCCGTCTTCCTCCTGCCGCCGCTGCTCGGGTTCCCCGCCCTCACCTGACGCCGCTCGGAGCCGATCGACCCGTTGTCCACCGGCTCCTCCACGGGCTGTCCACGGATCGGCGGAGTTCTCCCCGGAGTTATCCACAGATTCCTCCACACTGGGGAGAACTACACCCGTGTCATTCGTCGTGGCGGGCGGTCGTCGGGGGGCGCGCTCTCCACAGGTCTTCCCACAGCTGTGGGAAGAATCACAACGATGTGATTCGCCGCGTCGTCTGCCGAGGAACGAGAAAACCCCGCCTCGAGGGCGGGGTTCTGTCGGCCGGCGTCAGCGCCAGCGTGTGGTCATGAGGAAGCCGATGAAGGCGATCCCGAAGCCGATGAGCAGGTTCAGGGCGCCGATGTCGGGGATCGGGTAGGCCTGGCTCGAGAGGTAGAACACGAGGATCCACACCAGCCCGAGCAGCATGAACCCGATCATCACCGGCTTGAACCAGACCGGATTCGGGCCGGGCTCGCCGACGGGGCGCTCGGGGGTCTCGTCGTCGCTCTTGCGTGCCATGCGGAAAGTCTACTGGGCCGGGGCGCCATCCCTAGACTGGGCACGTGAGCACCGTGGCAGAGCCACTCCGCGCGCCGCGCCCGTCGCGCCGCGTCTCGGTGACCGGCGTGCTCGGCGAGCTCCTGCTGACGGCCGGCGTCGTGCTGCTGCTGTACGTGGTGTGGCAGCTTTGGATCGGCGATGTCATCTACGGCGCCGAGCGCAACGCGCAGGGCGCCGAGCTCGCGCAGGAATGGGAGGCGGGCGACCCGCCGGCGCCGCCGCCGGTCGTCGCCGATCCCGGCACGGGCGCGCCGGTGTTCGCGCCCCCGGCGCTGCCCGAGCCGGCCGATGGCGAGCGGTTCGGAGTGATGCACGTGCCGCGCTGGGGGGACGACTACCTCATGCCGATGGCGGGCGGCGTGACGCGGCCCGTCACGCTCGACCCGATCGGCATCGGGCACTACCCGGGAACGGAGATGCCGGGGCAAATCGGCAACTTCGCGCTGGCGGGCCACCGCACCACGTTCGGCAAGCCCTTCGCCGACATCGCATCGCTGCGTGTGGGCGATGCGATCGTCGTGGAGACGGAGGAGGGGTGGTTCACCTACCGGTTCCGCACGCTCGAGTACGTGCGCCCCGACGAGGTGGACGTGCTGCTGGACGTGCCGCAGGCCCCCGAGGCACCGGCGGACGAGGCGTACATCACGCTGACGGCGTGCTCGCCGCGGTACTCGCTCGCGGAGCGGATCATCGCCTACGGGGTGTTCGAGTCGTTCCAGCCGCGCGCCGAGGGCGAGCCGGCCTCGCTCACCGAGGCGGTCGCCTGATGTACGGCGCGCTGTGGCGCGTGCTGCCCGGGCCGTGGTGGGTGCGGGTGCTCATCCTGCTCGTGCTCGCGGCGCTCGCGCTGTACGGGCTGTTCTTCCACATCTTCCCGTGGGTCGCCGCGACGTTCGTGCCGGACGACGGCGTCATCGACGCCCTCTCGTTCGCGACGTGATCCGAGGCCGGCTCACTCGCCCGTGCAGTAGAACAGCTGCACGGCCGAGTGGATGTCGACCTCGCCGGGGGCCGGCTGCTGGCGGCTGACCTGCGGATCGTCCGCCGATCCCGGGCATCCCGGATCCGCCACCGGCTCCGGCGACAGCCCCAGCTGCTCGAGATCGCGGCTGGCCGCATCGAGGGTGAACCCGCTGTAGTCCACGATCGCCACGCGACCGGTCGCCACCACGAGCGACACGCGCGTGCCGACGGCGAGCTCGTCGCCCTCGTCCGCATCCGCCTCGAGCACGGTGCCGGCGGCGGCCTGCGGGTCGTTGCGCGGCGTGATCGTGCCGACCGACAGTCCGGCCTCCTCCAGCGCGGCGCGCGCCTCCGCTTCGCTCGTGCCGACCAGCGCGGGCACGGCGGCGAGCTCCTGGCCGTCCGACACGACCACGTCGATCCGCTGCCCGGGCGCCACAGACTCGCCCGCTTCGGGATCGGTGCGGATGACCACGCCCTCCGGGACGGTCTCGCTCGGCTCCTCGGTGCGGATGGGCTCGAGGTCGAGCGCCTCGAGATCCTCGATCGCCCGATCGGCGGCGAGGCCCGCGACCTCGGGCACGACCCGCGCGCCCGCCGGCACCGCCGGGATGGGCCGGATGGCGAGCACCCAGATGAGCACGGAGATCAGCAGCACGGCCAGGAGCGCGACGCCGGCCCAGATCCACGCCACCGGCGGCCCGGACTGCGTGCGCGTCATCGTGGTGTCGGTGCTGAGCTGGCGCAGCGAGCGGGCCGTCTCCTGCGCCTGGCGGGGGTTGGGGCCGTACAGCGTGTTCGTGAGCGACGTGATGGCGCGCTTGGACGGCTCGCGGCCGCTGGATGCCTCCGCGAGCGCGGCGCGGAAGGAGGCGGCGTCGGGGTAGCGCTGATACGGATCCTTCGCGAGGGCGCGCAGCACGATGGCATCGAGCGCGCGCGGGGCGTCGGGATTGTGCTCCGACGGCTTGACCGGCGTCTCGCTGACGTGCTGATACGCGACGGCGACGGGGGACTCGCCCCGGAACGGCGGCCTTCCGGCGACGAGCTCGTAGAGCACCACGCCGGCGGAGTAGAGGTCGGCGCGCGCGTCGACGGGCTCGCCCTTGGCCTGCTCGGGCGAGAAGTAGGCGGCCGTGCCCAGGATCTGCGTGGTCTCGGCGACCGTCGAGGAGCTGTCGGAGACGGCCCTGGCGATGCCGAAGTCCATCACCTTGACCTGACCGGCCGGCGTCACCATGACGTTCGCGGGCTTGATGTCGCGGTGGATCACACCGGCCCGATGCGAGTACTCGAGGGCCTCGAGGATGCCGTCGACGTAGCGGGCCGCGTCGGCGGGCGGCACGGGGCCCCGGGCGATGATGTCGCGCAGCAGCGTGCCCTGCACCAGCTCCATGACGATGTACGGCGTGTGGAAGGTGCGCGAGCCCTCGGTCTCGACCTCCTCGCCCGCGTCGAACACGCGCACGATCGAGGGGTGCGCCATGCGCGACGCCGCCTGCGCCTCGAGCCGGAACCGCGTGCGGAACGTGCTGTCCGACGCGAGATCGCGCTTGAGGATCTTGATCGCCACGGCGCGGTCGAGGGTCTCGTCGTACCCGCGGTGCACCCTGGCCATCCCGCCCTCGCCGATCAGCTCCTCGACGCGATAGCGCCCGGCGAGGACGCGGGTCTCAGACGGCACAGATGACTCCCGAGGTCGGTGATCAGTTCAGAATATCCGAGGCCCCTCCCGCCGAGCCGAGAGGCCCGTGGGCGAGGCGCGGGGGCGATCAGCCCTGACCCTGGTCGCCTTCCGCCTCGGGGCTCGTGGTCGGGGTCGGCGCGGGCTCGGGCTGCTCGGCGCCGCTGACCACCTGGCTTCCCGACGGCGACGCGGCCGACTCGCGGTCGCCGCAGAGGGCCGTGTAGCTCGCCGAGACCGACGACGCGGCGGGGCCCGTCACGTTGATCTGCGCCTGCGTCACGTCGGCGCCGAACATGCGCGACGTCGACCCGTCGTCGACGAACGTGGCGCCCTGGTGCAGCGTCACGGCGTAGCCCGTGAGCGACCCGGCGCCGCTCGGGCACTGGTAGTAGTCCCAGTACACGGTGCTCTGAGTGCCCGTGGTGACGGTCTCCGGGAAGCGGGGACCGCTGCCCGGCGCCGGGATCGCGACCATGTCGCCGTAGACGGTGAGCGTGATGGTGCTGCCCTCCGGCACGACGCCGCGCGGGTCGACGCTGTAGATGCGGCCGACCTCGTCCTGGGTGGCCGCGGCGTTGCCCGTGGGGCAGTTCACCTGGAAGTCGCCCTCGGCGCCCAGCAGCGAGGTCGCCTCGTCGCACGTGCGGCCGTTCAGCTGCAGCGCGTCGATGTCGACCCCCGTGGGAGTCGGGGTCGAGGTGGTGCGTGTGGGGGTGGGGCGCGGGGCGCTGCTGCTGGGGGTCGACGGATCGGCCGAGGGCTCGTCGTCCTGGTTGGCGAACAGCGCGATGAGCGTTCCGACCACCGCGATCAGCAGCAGCGCGATGAGCGCGACGAGCGGCCACGTCCAGGGGCTGCGCTTCTTCTTCTGCGGCGTCTCCTCGACGACCTCCTCGTCGGTGGCGACGGGCAGCGGCGAGGTCGCGGGGATCAGCTGCGTGGTGCCGTCGCCGGCGGTGCCCAGCAGCTGCGTGAAGCCCTCGTCGGCCAGGGCGCCGGCGGTCGCGATGGCCGGCACGGCGGCCGCGGCGGCCGCCACGTCGCCGCGGCGCAGGGCGGTGCAGGCGCGCGAGACGGCGGCGGCCGAGGCCGGACGGTCCTCCGGCTTCTTCGCGATCATCGTCATCACGAGGTTCTGCACCGGCTGCGGGATGTCGGCGGGCAGCGGCGGCGGCGCGTCGTTGATCTGCGCCATCGCGATGGCCACCTGCGACTCGCCCGTGAAGGGGCGCTTCCCGGCCAGCGACTCGTACGCCACGATGCCGAGCGAGTAGATGTCGGTGGCGGGGCTCGCCTGGTGGCCCGAGGCCTGCTCGGGCGAGAGGTACTGCACGGTGCCCATCACCTGGCCGGTCGCCGTCAGCGGCACCTGGTCGGCGATGCGGGCGATGCCGAAGTCGGTGATCTTCACGCGCCCGTCGGGGGTGATGAGCAGGTTGCCCGGTTTGATGTCGCGGTGCACGAGGCCCGCGGCGTGCGCGGCCTGCAGCGCGGCGGCGGTCTGGCCGACGATGTCGAGCGTGCGCTCGGGCGGCAGCGACGTCTCGCGCTCGAGGATGGTCGAGAGCGCCTCGCCCGGCACGAGCTCCATGACGAGGAACGCCGATCCGGCCTCCTCGCCGTAGTCGAAGACGCTCGCGATGCCCTCGTGGTTCACGAGCGCCGCGTGGCGGGCCTCGGCGCGGAAGCGCTCGAGGAAGCCGGGGTCGCCCATGTACTCGTCCTTGAGGATCTTGATGGCGACGGTCCGTCCGATGACGTGATCCGTGGCCTCCCAGACCTCGCCCATGCCGCCGATCGCGATCCGCGAGCTGAGCTCGTAGCGTCCGCCGAACGTCACTCCCTGCGTTGGCCTCATCAGTCCAGCACCGCCTCCATGACCTTCTTCGCGATGGGTGCCGCGATCGTGTTACCCATGCCCGACTGACCCTGGCCACCGCCGGCCTCCACGACGACGGCGACCGCGACCTGCGGATCGTCCGCCGGCGCGAATCCGGTGAACCAGAGGGAGTAGGGATCGTCCCCGTCGTTCTCGGCCGTGCCCGTCTTCCCGGCCACCTCGACGCCGTCTATTCTTGCATTCGACGCGGCCCCGTCCGAGACATTCCGGACCATCATGTCCACCAGGGCATCCGCGATCTCCGGGTCCATCGCCTCGCCGAACACCGTCGGGTCCCAGCTCTGCTGCACCGACAGGTCGTCGCCGACCACCTGATCGACCATCCAGGGGTTCATCACGACGCCCCCGTTGGCGATGCCCGCCGAGACGAGCGCCATCTGCAGCGGCGTGGCGATGAGCGGACCCTGGCCGAAGCCGGTGAGCCCCGTCTGGTCGTCGCTGAGCGCGCTCGTCGGGTAGACCGACGGCGTCGCCGGCAGCGGCAGCAGGAACTCGTGGTTGAAGCCGAACCGCTCCGCCTGCTGGCGGATCGCCTCGTCGCCGAGCTCGATCGCGAGCTCGGCCATCGGGATGTTGCAGCTGAGCCGCAGCGCGTCGGCGAGCGTGACCGTCTCGCCGGGCCCGCACGCCCCGCCGCCGGCGTTGCGGATGGACGTGGACGTGCCGGGCAGCGTGAAGGAGGTGGGGTTCGGGAACGTGGAGTCGGCCGTGTACTCGCCCGACTCGAGCGCCGCCGCCGCGACCACGAGCTTGAACGTGGAGCCGGGGGGATTGAGGTTGCCGCCGATGGCGCGGTTCTGGAGCGGGTCGCCCGGGTCGTCGACGAGGGCCTGGAAGGTGGCGTTCACGGCCTGCGAGTCGTGGCCCGCCAGCTGGTTGGCGTCGTAGCTCGGGGTGCTCACCATGGCCAGCACGCGCCCGGTGGCGGGCTCGATCGCGAGGATGCCGCCCTGCAGGTCGCCGAGCGCCTCGTACGCCGCGCGCTGCACGTCGGGGTCGAGGCTCAGCTCCACGGACGAGCCGCGGGGGTCCTGGCCCGACAGGATCTGCTCGAGGCGCGAGAAGAAGGCCGAATCGGCGTTGCCCGCCAGCTCCTGGCTCATCGCCTCCTCGATGCCTCGCGCGGACTGGAGCACCGGGTTGATGTAGCCCGTGACCGGCGCCCACATGGGCGAGTCGACGTACTGGCGCTGCCACGCGTACAGGTCGCCGCTCGGCACCGAGGTGGCGATGCGCTGGCCGCCCGCCACGATCGCCCCGCGCTGCACCTCGTAGCTGTCGTACAGGGTGCGGCGGTTGTTCGGGTGGTCGTTGAGGGCGCCCACGTACACGAACTGCACCGCGCTCGTCGAGGCGAACAGCGCGATGAACATGAGGATCACGATGGTGGTGAGCCTGCGCAGCTCCTTGGTCATCGGATCCTCCGTTCGTCGAGCGGGCGCAGGGAGCCGAGACGGGCCGAGCGAGCGCAGCGAGTCGAGGTCACGATCGTCATCCGATCACCGCCCTCGGCTGCTGGCGCACCGCATCGCTGATGCGCAGCACGAGCGCCACGATGATCCAGTTCGCCACGAGCGACGATCCGCCCGCCGCGAGGAACGGCGTGGTCAGGCCCGTCAGCGGCAGCAGGCGCGTGACGCCGCCGACCATGACGAACACCTGCAGCGCGAGGGTGAACGACAGCGCCGTCGCCAGCAGCTTGCCGAAGTCGTCCTGCCCGGCCACGCCGATCCGCAGGCCGCGCCCGACGAAGACGAGGTAGAGCGAGAGGATCGCGAAGATGCCGACGAGCCCGAGCTCCTCGCCGAGCGAGGGCAGGATGTAGTCGCTCTGCGACACGGGCGTGATGTACGGCCGTCCCTGCCCGAGCCCGGTGCCGAACAGGCCGCCGTGCGCGAGGCCGAAGATGCCCTGCACGAGCTGGAAGCTGCCGCCCGGCCTGTCGTACACCTCCGGGTCGAACGCGTCGAGCCAGTTCGTGAAGCGCCAGCCGACGTACTCCAGGGTGAAGGCCGCGGCGATGGCGCCGCCGAGCGCGAGGAGCACGCCGATGAGCATCCACCCGGTCTTGCCCGTGGCCACGTAGAGCGTCGCGACGAACATGCCGAACACGAGCAGCCCCGTGCCGAGGTCGCGCTGGAACACGATGATGGCGAGCGAGACGAGCCAGATCACGAGGATCGGGCCGAACTCGCGGGCGCGCGGGAACGTGAAGCCCAGGAACTTCCGCCCCGTCGTGGCGAGGCTCTCGCGCGTGCGGACGAGGTAGCCGGCGAAGAAGATCGCGAGGCAGATCTTGGCGATCTCGCCCGGCTGGAAGTTGAAGCCCGCGATCTGGATCCACACCTGCGCGTTGCCGCCGCCGTTGAGGAACGGGATGAACGGCAGCAGCAGCAGGACGATGCCCGCCAGGCCGAAGAGGTACGTGTACCGGAACAGGATGCGGTAGTTGCCGAGCAGCCACACGACCGCGCCGGCCAGCAGGATCGACACCGCCGCGTACGCGATCTGGCTGCTGCCCGCCGTGGGGCTCGTGCCGTCGGCGCCCGAGAGCCCGATCCGATAGATCTCGGCGATGCCGAGGCCGGTGAGCAGGAACGCGATCGGCAACACGAGCGGGTCGGCGTCGGGTGCGCGCATGCGCAGGACCACGTGCAGGGCCAGCGCGAGCGCGCCCAGCAGCCCCGAGAGCACGAGCTCGGTCGTCGACAGCTCGCCGAGGGCGCCGAACTGCACGAGCACCATGGCGCCCGTGGACAGGACGATGGCGAACAGCAGCAGGAGCAGCTCGCGGTTGCGACGCGGTGCGGGCGTGCGCACGCGGCGCAGGGCCTTGAGGACCGCGGTGTCGGCGGCGACGTCGGTCATCCCTCACCTCCGTCGGGCGTATGGGTGGGCTCGTCGGTGGGCACGGGGTTCGGGATGGTGGGCACCGCGGTGCTCGACGAGGGCGACGGCGTGGGGGTGGCCTCCTCGTCCTCGGCGGGGAGGTTGGCCTCGAGGCGGTCGACGATCTCCTCCGCATGCGCGAGCGAGCGCGCGGTGATCGTGCGCTCCACCGCCGCGCGGTTGGCGTCGGTCAGCTCGTCGAGCGGGATCTCGGTGTCCTCGTACGGCCGGGCGAGGGTGATCGGCCCGAGGTTCGCCTGCACGCCCTGGTAGACGACCACGGTGTCCTCGTCGGCACCCACGAAGTAGCGGGTCTGCGTCCAGCTGTAGAAGCCGGCGAATCCGGCGGCGAGGATGCCGACCAGCAGCACGATCGCGACGATCGCGCCGATGCGCCGGCGCCGCGCGCGCCGACGGTCCTCGGCGATGAGCTCCTCGAGGTAGTCCGAGTCGGGCTCGAAGTGGCTGGGCTCGTTCGCCGCCTGGCTGCGGGGATGCAGCCAGCCGGTCGGCAGACCGGATCGCGTGGCGGCGGGCAGGCTGACGCCCTGGGGATTGGACGCCGAGCCCACGACGGACGGCGCGGCGAGGAAGGTGGGGTGCTGGCCGCCCACGTCGACGATGACGATCGTCACGTTGTCGGGCGCGCCGCCGTCGAGCGTCTGGCGCAGCAGCGCGTCGGCCGTGCGCCCCGGCGCCTCGTCGCGCCGCAGCACCTTGGCGATGTGCTGCTCGTCCACCACGCCCGAGAGGCCGTCCGAGCAGAGCAGCCACCGGTCGCCCGGTCGCGTCTGCATGATCAGCGTGTCGATCTCGGGGTTCGGGTCCATGTCGCCGAGCACGCGCATGAGCACCGACCGGCGGGGGTGGTATCGCGCCTCCTCGAGCGTGATGCGACCCGAATCCACCAGGCGCTGGACGAACGTGTGGTCGTTCGTGATCTGCGTCAGCTCGCTGTCGCGCCACAGGTAGATGCGCGAGTCGCCGATGTGCGCGATGACGGCCCACTCGTCGACCATCGCGATGGCGCTCACCGTGGTGCCGAGGCCGGCCAGCTCGGGCCGGCGGGTGACGAGCTGGATGAGGTCGCCCGCCGTGTCGGCGATCGTGTCGCGCAGCTCGGCCTCGGCCTCCTGCGGGGTCTCGAACGCGCGGTCGAGGGCCTGCAGCCGGTTCACGGCCACGCTCGAGGCGACGTCGCCGCCGGCGTGCCCGCCCATCCCGTCGGCGACGACGAACAGGTTGGACCCGGCGTAACCGGAGTCCTGGTTGTTCGTCCGCACCTTTCCCGTGTGGGAGATGGCGGCGCTCGAGCCCTCGAAGACCATGCGTTCGGGTTACTTCCGCAGCTCGAACGTCGTGGCGCCGACCTTGATGGGGGCGCCGGCCTGCACGGGCACGGGGGACGAGGGCTGCACGCGCTCGCCGTCGTGCAGGGTGCCGTTCGTCGAGTCGAGATCCTGGATCATCCACTGGTCGCCCCACAGCACGAGACGCGCGTGGTGACTGGAGGTGTAGTCGTCGCGGATGACGAGGCCGGCCTCGGAGGAGCGGCCGATCGTGAGCGGCTCGGTGCCGAGCGGCAGCTCCAGGCCCGCCTTCGGGCCCGAGGTGATGACGATCCGGTTCACGGTGGACGTGGTCGCCGGCCCGCTCGAGCCGACGGTGGGGCTCGGGGTCGGGGGAGTGGCCGGTGCCTTCGCCGCCGCGGCGGACCGGGGCGCGCTCGCCGCGGCCGATTCCGGCAGGCGGCGCACGCGGCCGCCGAACAGGTCGGCACGCAGCGCGAACACGACCGACAGCACGAACAGCCACATCAGCAGCAGGAAGCCGCCGCGCAGGATCAGCAGGGTCAGATCGGTCACGTCTTCAGCTCTCCCGGGCGTCGAACAGGCGCGTGGCGCTCGTGCCGGGCGCGCTCCGCGGCGCCGACTGCGGCACGACGCGGAACACGATATCGGTGCGGCCGATGCGCACCACCGATCCGGAGTGCAGGGGCGCCTGCTTCGTGGCGCGCCCGTCGACCTTCGAGCCGTTCGTCGATCCGAGATCGCGCATCATCGCGTTCCGCCCGTCCCACAGGATCTCGACGTGCTTGCGGCTCGTGCCCGTGTCGGCGATCGTGATGTCGGCGTCGCTGCCGCGGCCGATCACCGTGCGCGCGCCCCGCAGCGGGTGCCGCCGCCCGCCGATCTCGACCACGGGCTGCCACGAGACGTCGCCCTCCGCCGAGCGGGAGTCGACCGCGATCGTGCCCGTGGAGACCTGCTCGTCGGCGCGGATCGCGATGCGCACGGCGCCGGCGAAGCTGTACCCCTGCGAGGCCGCGTGCTTGCGCACCATCTCGTCGAGTTCGGTGTGCAGCGCCGAGCCGAGGCGCGCCATGCGCTCCTCATCGGTGGGATTCAGCCGCACCGTCAGCTCGTTCGGCACGAGGATGCGGTCGCGGCTGACCACGGCGGCCTTCGTGTCGAGCTCGCGGCGCAGCGCGGAGGCGATCTCGACGGGCTGAATGCCGCTGCGGAAGGTCTTCGCGAACGCACCGTTCACGGCGCGCTCGAGACCCTTCTCGAAGCTGTCCAGCAGTCCCATATGGCTCCTCCGCGGGGCGTATCGGTTGCGGCCATCGTAGCCAGGGCGTCTGTACACAAGGTGGCGGGGCCTCTCACGACACGCGACGAGGCCCGCGCGCGACGTCCTGGCCGGTTCGTGACGGCCTCCTCCGCCGTGATATCCTCGCTTGGTTGAGTGCGGTTGCAAGCCGCCTCGCGCGAGTGGCGGAATAGGTAGACGCGCTGGCTTCAGGTGCCAGTGTCCTTACGGACGTGGGGGTTCAAGTCCCCCCTCGCGCACCACGCAGATGGATGGCCCCTGGTCGCGACGGATGTCGCTTCCCAGGGGCCATCTGCGTTTGTCTGTGCGGGGGGCGACCCCACCGCCCCCCCGATGCGTCGCTTCGCGACGCCGGGCGGTGGGCTGACGGGCGGGGCGACGCCGGGCGAGAGCGATCGGGGGCGCGTTCGAGTGCCTGCCGTGCGGGGCGGCGAATGGTCTTTCTGTCGGCTGTTGTGGGTCGAAAACGCCCTCCCTACCTTGTGTCTCGCGGCGGGCATCGGCGCCCGCGCGGACGAAGGGAGTGCGCGATGACGCGTGCGCAGGATGGGGCGATCGGCCGCAGGACCGTGCTGGCGGGGATCGGCGGATCGCTGGGGATGGTGGCGCTGGCCGCCTCGCCGGCACAGGCGGGCGGCGGCAACGGCGGGCGCTGGCCGGAGAACTGGCCGGATCCCGAGCCGTACGGTCTGGCGGACGTGCGCGAGGAGCTCTGGCCGCGCGAGGACAACTCGATGATCCTGCCGCTGGAGCTCCGGCCGCGCGACGAGGAACTGGGTCGCGTGTGGATGCGCGACACGTATGTGAACTGCTTCGTCGTCGACGGCCGGCCCCTCTACGTGGCCACCGGCACCACCCGCGTGCCCGGCCTGCAGGCGGCGGGACCGTGGAACGACGGCATCTTCGTGTGGACGGCCCCCTCGCTGCACGGGCCGTGGCGCCTGGCGGACACGACGGGGATCCGCCCGGCCGCCGAGAAGGGCAAGGTCTGGTCGCCCGAATTCGTGGACGAGAACCGCCCTGGCCGCACGGTCGTGGCGCCGTGGCAGGAGTACTGGCACGACGACCGCTTCGGCAAGCGGGGGCAGGCATGGGCGCCCGAACTGCACCACTTCCGTGACCGCTGGTACATCGTGGCCTGCATGGGCGACCACTCGCGCAAGGTCGGATCTTTCCTGCTCGTCAGCGAGGGCGGGATCGAGGGGCCCTACCGGCTGGCGCAGGGCAACCTGCACAAGCCGTTCGGCGATCCGTTCATCGGCGGACCGGCGTTCATCGAGCCCGGCGCCTATCACCACATCGACGGCGGCATGTTCACGGAGGGCGACCGGGCCTGGCTCGTGCTGCACAACGATCTGTTCGCCCCGTTCCGCGACGACATGGAGGACATCGTCCCGACCACGAACCTGCCGCGGTTCGCGCAGGTGCCCTACGCGCCGGAGCCCTACCTCGAGGGCGCGACGGTGTTCGCGCACGAGGGGCGGTACTACCTGATGCACGCCGCCTGGAGCCGCGCCTCGACCCGCGCCGACGGCACCGTGCGCTACGCGTACGATCCGCCGGGCGCGGGACGCACGCAGTTCCAGTACGACGCCGTGCTCGCAGTGGCCGACAGGTTCGAGGGGCCGTACTCCCCGCGGTGGACGATGGGCGTGGGCGCCGGCCACAACAACATCTTCCGCGACCGCAGCGGGCACCTGTGGGCGACGTTCTTCCGCAATCCGAACGCGGGGTACTGGTCGGATCCGTCGCGCGTCGGCGACGCGGCGGTGCCGGGCATCGTGCGTCTGGAGTGGACGGGGCCGGAAGAGGGCCGCCTCTACGTGGCCCGGTCGCGACGGCGCTGACTCACGTTCCGCGTCCTTTCGCTCCGCCGTGGTTTCGCACACGGGCGGGACGAAAGGACGCGGTTTTTCTATCGGGCTGTAGACGGAAAAATTCGGCCGTGATTCGCTACCCCTCGTGTCCATGCTCAACGGAGTGCACAGGCTCGTCCGCTCCACCCACGAAGACCGGGTGCTGCGCGCCCTGCGCGAGCACGGCGCCCTGAGCCGCGGCGAGCTCGCCGAGCGGGTCGGTCTCTCGCGGACGACCCTCTCCGAGATCACGGCCGATCTGCTGCGTCGCGGCGCGATCGTCGTCGCCGAGACGGATGCCCGCTCCCGCACCGGCAGCGGGCGCCCGGCCGAGCGCCTGGCCCTCGATCCGCGCTCCGGGCAGTTCCTCGGGGTGGACTTCGGTCACCGCCGGGTGCACGCCGTGATCGCGGACGCGGCGCACGAGGTGCTGGCCTCCGGTGCCGAGCACTACCCGGCCGAGAGCGAATGGCCCCAGCGCATCGACGCGGCGTTCGCGCTCATCGACCGGCTCTGCGCCGACAGCGGGGCGCACCTGCACGACATCCAGGGCGTGGGGATCGGCGTGCCCGGCCCGTACTCGCCGGTGAACGACCGCGACGGCGGAGGCTGGGGTCATCGCTCCGCCGCGACTGGGGTCGACGCGGCCTTCGCGGCCCGTTTCGACGCGCGCCTCGTGATCGACAACAACACCCGGTTCGCGGCCCTCGCCGAGGCGATCGAGAGCGACTCCCGGCACCTGCTGTACCTGCGTCTGGGCGACGGCGTCGGCGGCGGGCTCGTCATCGACGGGCACCTCGTGACGGGCGCCCACGGGTTCGGCGGCGAACTCGGCCACGTGACCGTGGAGCAGAACGGCCGCGCGTGCCGGTGCGGCAAGCGGGGCTGTCTCGAGTCCGTGGCGTCCGTGCCGGCGATCCTCGCCGAATGCCGCGCGAGGGGCGCCGAGGTGCGCGACCTCGACGAGCTGCGGCGCGCCGTCGGCATCGCGCACCCCGTCGTCGAGCAGGTGCTGCGCGAGGCCGGAGCCGCCGTCGGGCGCGTGCTCGGCGGCGCCGCCATGGTGCTCAACCCCTCCGAGGTCGTCGTCGCCGGCGAGCTGGTGCGCCTCGCGCCGCCGCTGCTGCAGCAGGTGCACTCCACGCTCACCTTCGAGCTGTTCCCCCTCGCGGGAGCGGCGCCCACCGCACGCGCCGCTCGGCTCTCGGACGACGGCGGCGCGCGCGGCGCGATCGCCGCGCTGCTGCGCTCCGGCCCCTCTCTCACCTCCGGCGCGCCAGCCCCCGTGCGCCCGTTCACCCGATCGCTAAGGAGCACCTCGTGAACGACACAAGCCACCGCCCCGACGAGGGGAGGAGGCGCGCATGAGCACCACACGCATCGAGCGCGCGCCCTCCGGCCCCGCCGCGGAGACCCCCACGCGCGCCATCGCGACCACCGGCGCCCGGCGCGACCGCCGTGCCGGGCGCCTGCTCACCTACAACGTGGCATCGGTCCTCGGCGGCATCGCCCTGTGGTGGGTGCTCGCGCTCGCCGGGCTCCAGCTGCCGACCCCGCTCGAGGTGGTGCAGAAGGGCATCGAGCTCGCCGCGAGCGGGGTGCTCCTGCAGGATGTCCTCGCCAGCCTCGGACGCGTGCTGTCCGGCTTCGTCCTCGGCACCGCGGCGGCCATCCCCGTCGGCTTCCTGATGGGCTGGTACGCCGTCGCGCGCGGGCTGTTCGAGCCGTGGATCCAGTTCTTCCGCACGATCCCGCCGCTCGCGCTGCTGCCGCTCGTGCTCGTGCTGATGGGCATCGGCGAGCTGCCCAAGGTGTTCGTGATCTTCCTCGCCGCCTTCCTGGCCTGCGTCATCTCCACCTACCAGGGCGTCGTCAGCGTCGATCGCACCCTGATCAACGCCGCACGCGTGCTGGGCGCGAAGGACGGCTACATCTTCGCCAGGGTCGTCGTGCCCGCCTCGACGCCGTTCATCCTCGTCGGCATGCGCGTGGGCCTCGGATCGGCGTGGGCCACCCTCGTCGCGGCCGAGCTGCTCGCCGCGCAGCAGGGCCTCGGGCGCCGGATGCAGCAGGCGCAGCTCTTCTACGACCTGCCGACGATCTTCGTCGGCATCGTGGTGATCGGCGTGCTCGGTCTCGTGATGGACCGGCTGCTGCTGCTCGCCGAAGCGAAGTTGACCGGATGGCAGGAGCGCCGCTGATGACGACCGACCCGAAGATCGAGATCCGCGGCGTGCGGAAGGTGTTCCCGCTCGCCGGAGAGGACTTCGTCGCCCTCGGGGGCGTCGACCTCGACATCGCCGACAACGAGTTCGTCACCGTCGTCGGGCCGTCGGGCTGCGGCAAGTCGACGCTCATGAACATCCTCGCCGGGCTCGAGCAGCCCACCGCGGGAGAGGCGCTCGTCGACGGCCGGGCCGTGACGGGGCCGGGGCCGGAGCGCGGCGTCATCTTCCAGCAGTACGCCCTGTTCCCGTGGCTCACGGTGCGCCAGAACGTGGAGTTCGGCCTCAAGACGGCGCGCGTGCCGAAGGCCGAGCGCCACACGCGGGCCGAGCACTTCATCCGCATGGTGGGGCTGGAGCAGTTCGCCGACGCCCTGCCGAAGATGCTGTCGGGCGGCATGAAGCAGCGCTGCGCCATCGCCCGCGCCTACGCCGTCAACCCGTCGATCCTGCTCATGGACGAGCCGTTCGGCGCCCTGGACGCCCTCACCCGCGTGCGGCTGCAGGAGCAGCTGCTCGAGACGTGGAGCCAGGACAAGCGCACGGTGATGTTCATCACGCACGACGTCGACGAGGCGGTGTTCCTCGCCAACCGCGTCGTCGTGATGGCGGCGCGTCCCGGCCGCATCGCGGAGATCGTCGACGTCGACCTGCCCTACCCGCGCACCGAGGAGATGCGTCTCAGCCCGGAGTTCACCGAGCTGCGCAACCGCGTGTGGCACGCCGTCTACCACCAGACCGCCCCCTCCACGCCGTCGACGACGACGGCGTGACACCCACAGAAAGCGAATGAACATGACCCGCACACGACACCTGATCGGCGCGGCCTCGGCCGTGACCCTCGCCGCCCTCGCGCTCGCCGGCTGCTCGGCGCAGGGGGGAACCGGCGGCGAGGAGACCACGACCGTCGACTTCGGCTACATCGCCGACTTCAACGGCGCGAGCCTGCTCGCGGTCGCCGAGGACCAGGGCCTCTGGGAGAAGCACGGCATCGACGCGAACGTGAGCTCGTTCACGAACGGCCCCCTGCAGATCCAGGCGCTCGACACCGGCGACCTCGACTTCGGCTACATCGGTCCCGGCGCCTTCTGGCTGCCGGCCACGGGCCAGGCCAAGATCGTCGCCCTCAACACCCTGGGCAACGCCGACCGCGTCATCGCGCAGCCGGGCATCGAGTCGGTCGAGGATCTCGCCGGCAGGACCGTGGGTGTGCCCGAGGGCACGTCGGGCGACATGATCCTCTCCCTCGCGCTCGAGGAGGCCGGCCTGACCAAGGACGACGTCGAGGTGGTGAACATGGACGCGTCGACGATCGTGTCGGCGTTCGCGTCCGGCCAGATCGACGCCGCGGGGTTCTGGTACCCGGCGATCGCGACCATCAAGGAGCAGGTGCCCGACGTCGTCGAGCTGGCCAAGAACGAGGACTTCTCGGAGACCACCGCGTTCCCGACGGCCTTCGTGGCGGGCAACGAGCTCGTCGAGAACGACCCGGAGACCGTCGAGAAGGTGCTCGCCGTGCTGCGCGAGGCGATGGCGTACCGCGCGGACAACATGCCGGAGACCATCAAGCTGACCGCCGCGATGCTGCAGCTCGAGCCCGCGCAGGTCGAGGCCGATGCGGCGAACGTCGAGCTGCTCACGGCCGAGCAGCTCGACGAGTACACCGAGGACGGCACGGTGGACGAATGGCTCACGAGCATGAACGACTTCTTCATCTCGGCCGAGCGGATCCCCAGCGAGGTGGACCCCGCGACCTACTACACCGGCGACCTGTTCGTGCAGGCCGGGCAGGGAGAGAAGTGACGAAGCCCCGCAACATCCTCTTCCTCATGACCGACCAGCACCGGGTCGACACCCTCGGTGCGTACGGCAACGCGTTCGGCACCACCCCGGTGCTGGACGAGCTGGCGCGGACCGGGACCCGGTTCGACCGCTGGTACACGCCCACGGCCATCTGCACGCCGTCCCGCGCGAGCCTGCTGACCGGTCAGGCGCCGTTCCGCCACAAGGTGCTCGCCAACCACGAGCGCAACGTGGGCTACTCGGAGGACATCGCCGACGGCACGTTCACCTTCGTCGAGGCGCTGCGCGAGAAGGGCTACAACACCGGCCTCATCGGCAAGTGGCATATCGGCACGGAGAAGAACGCCGCCTCGTTCGGGTTCGACGGTCCCGACCTGCCCGGCTGGCACAACCCCGTCGAGCACGAGGACTACCTGCGCTACCTCGCCGAGCACGGCCTGCCGCCCTATGCGATCAGCGACCGGATCCGCGGCACGCTTCCCAACGGCGGGCCCGGCAACCTGCTCGCCGCGCGCCTGCACCAGCCGGTCGAGGCCACCTTCGAGCACTACCTCGCCACGCGGGCGATCGAGCTGCTGGAGCGCTACGCGGAGGAGAGCCACAGGGACGGGCGTCCGTTCTTCCTCGAGCTGAGCTTCTTCGGGCCGCACCTGCCGTACATCCTGCCCGACGAGTACTTCGACATGTTCGATCCGGAGCTCATCGAGCTGCCCCGCTCGGTGGCCGAGACGTTCCAGGGCAAGCCCACCGTGCAGAAGAACTACAGCGCGCACTGGACGTTCGACACCATGCCGATCGAGCAGTCGCGCAAGCTCATCGCGGTCTACTGGGGATACGTGGCGCTCATCGATGCGCAGGTCGGCCGGGTCATGGACGCCATGACCCGGCTGGGCCTGGCCGACGACACCGCGGTGTTCTTCACGTGCGACCACGGCGAGTTCACCGGTGCGCACCGCCTGCACGACAAGGGCCCGGCGATGTACGAGGACATCTACCGCACGCCGGGCCTGCTGCGCGTGCCCGGCCAGCCGGAGGGTGTGGTCCGCACCGAGTTCGTGAGCCTGCTCGACTGCACGGCCACCATCCTCGAGCTGGCCGGCATCGATCCTTCGCCCGCCGTCGATTCCCGCAGCCTGCTGCCCCTCGCCTCGCGGGACGAGGTCGCGTGGCAGGAGGACATCGTGTGCGAGTTCCACGGGCACCACTTCCCCTACCCGCAGCGCATGCTGCGCGACGAGCGCTACAAGCTCGTCGTCAACCCCGACTCCGTCAACGAGCTCTACGATCTGCTCACGGATCCCGACGAGCTCCTCAACGTGTACGAGCTGCCGGAGATGAAGGGCGTCCGGACGCGGATGATGCAGCGGCTGTACGCGCTGCTGCGGGAGCGCGGGGACAACTTCTATCACTGGATGACGTCGATGTACGAGGTGGGCGACCTCGACTACGACCCGATGATGTCGGGGCTGGACGAGTCGACCTACGCGGCGGCGCCGGAGGGACGAGGGCGGGAGGGCGCATGACGCCCGACCGGCGGCCGAACATCGTCATGATCCTCACCGACGATCACGCGGCGCACGCGATCGGCGCGTACGGGTCGGTCGTGAACGCGACGCCCCGGATCGACGAGATCGGTGCGCACGGCGTGCGCTTCGAGAACTGCTTCGCGACGAACGCCCTGTGCTCGCCGAGCCGCGCGTCGATCCTCACCGGCACGTACTCGCACGTGAACGGCGTGACGACGCTCGTGACGCCGATCGACGCGAGCCAGCCCACCTTCGTGAGCGCGCTGAAGGCCGCCGGGTATCGCACGGCGGTGATCGGCAAGTGGCACATGGGCGACGGCGAGGGGCACGATCCGCAGGGCTTCGACTACTGGGACGTGCTCATCGAGCAGGGGGAGTACTGGGACCCGCGGTTCCTGTCGGCGGACGGCCTGCGCACGGTGGAGGGATACGCCACCGACGTCATCACGGATCTCGCGCTCGGCTGGGTGGAGTCGCTGGACGGCGATGAACCGTGGTGCGTGCTGATCTCCCACAAGGCACCGCACCGGCCGTGGGAGCCGCACCCGCGCCACCGCGACCTCTACACCGATCCGATCCCCGTGCCGCGGACCTTCGGCGACGACTACGCCACGCGCACCTCGTCGGCGCGGCGGGCCCTCATGCGCATCGCCGAGAACCTCAACCGCGAGGACCTGAAGCAGGATCCGCCGGCGGGCCTGTCGTACGAGGAGGAGGCGCTGTGGAAGTACCAGCGCTACATGGAGGACTACCTGCGGTGCGTGGCGGCGGTCGACGAGAGCGTCGGCCGCGTGACGGACCGGCTGCGTGAGCGCGGCGAGTTCGACGACACCCTGGTGATCTACACCTCGGACCAGGGGTTCTTCCTCGGCGATCACGGCTGGTTCGACAAGCGGTTCATGTACGAGGAGTCGCTGCGGATGCCGCTGCTGATGAGCTATCCGGCGCGCGTGCCGGCCGGCGGGGTGCACGAGGGGATCGTCACCAACGTCGACCTCGCGCAGACGATCCTCGACGCCGCCGGGGTCGCGCACCACCCGCGCATGCAGGGGCGCAGCGTCTTCGGCGATCTCGTCGGCGCCCCATCCGATCCGCCGGCCGAGGGGATGTACTACCGCTACTGGGAGCACGACGACGTCTTCCACCACGCCCCCGCGCACTACGGCTACCGGTCGGAGCGGTACAAGCTCATCTGCTTCTACAACGACGGCCTCGGGCTGCCCGGCACGGGCGCGTTCACCTACCCGCTGGAGTGGGAGCTGTACGACCTGGCGGCGGATCCCGGCGAGCTGCGGAACGTGTTCCATGATCCGGACTACGCCGAGGTCCGGGACGACCTGCGGCGCCGCCTGCGCGCCGAGCAGCGGCGGCTCGGCGACGCGCCGCATCCCGCCGACGTCGGACACCCCGCGGACCCGGGCGCCCCGGTCGACGCCGGGGTCCGGGCGGGAGGGGGCGCGTGAGCCCGGGTGCGCGCTTCCCGTCGTCGGTGTACGGCCGGGGCGAGGAGCCCGACCCGCGGTTCAGCCTCGCGAACGAGCGCACCTTCCTGGCCTGGGTGCGCACGTCCCTCGCGCTCCTCGCGGCCGGGGTGGCGCTGGAGGCGCTGCGCCTTCCGGCGGACGAGCGGTTCCGCTTCGCCGCCGCCGCGGTGTTCGTCGCGCTCGGCACGGCGGCGGCGCTGCAGGCATGGATCGGCTGGGCCCGCACCGAGCGCGCCATGCGACTGGGCCGGCCGCTGCCCGGCCAGTCGCTCGGGGGTGTGATCGCGCTCGGCGTGGTCGCCGGGACGGTGCTCGTGGCGATCGGGATGCTGCTGTGACCGTGTTCGATCCCGGCCTGCAGCCCGAGCGCACGCTGCTGGCGTGGCGCCGCACCTGCCTCGCGCTCGGCGTGGGCAGCGCGGTGGCCGCACGGTTCGCCGCGCCCCAGGCCGGGGCGCTCGCGGCCGCCCTGGGACTCTGCGGCGTCGTGCTGGCGCTCGCCGCCTACCTGGCCGCCGGGCGCCGGTACCGCAGGGCGCACGACGCGCTCACGGCGGGGCGCGCGCTGGCACACCAGGACGCCGTACCGCTCGCGCTGCTCGCCGGTGCGCTCGCGGCGCTCGCGTCGGCCTGCGCCGCCTACGTGCTGTGGGAGGGGATCCGGTGAGCGACGGCATCCGCATGGTCCGGATCGACGGCGGCGTCCTCGAGATGGGCTCCGAGCGGTTCTACCCCGAAGAGGGCCCCGTGCACCGCGTGCGGGTGGATCCGTTCGAGCTGGACGAGCACGCCGTGACGAACGCGGAGTTCGCCCGGTTCGTGGCCGAGACCGGTTACGTGACGGTCGCCGAGCGGCCCCTGGACCCTGCCGCCTTCCCCGGCGCCGATCCGGCGATGCGCGCGGCCGGCAGCCTCGTGTTCCGGATGACCTCCGGTCCCGTCGACCTGCGGGACTGGCGGCAGTGGTGGGCATGGGTCCCCGGGGCGTGCTGGCGCCGCCCGGGCGGGCCGGACACGACGGTGGACGGGCGCGAGGACCATCCCGTGGTGCAGGTGTCGTTCGAGGACGCGAACGCGTACGCGGCGTGGGCCGGCAAGCGGCTGCCGACCGAGGCGGAGTGGGAGTTCGCCGCGCGCGGCGGGCTGCGCGGCGCGACATACGCGTGGGGCGAGGACGGCAACGAGGGCGCCGCGCACGCCAACACCTGGCAGGGCCGGTTCCCCTACGAGAACACCGGCGCGCGGGGGTGGATCGGCACGGCACCCGTGGGGTCGTTCCCGGCGAACGGGTACGGCCTCTACGAGATGACCGGCAACACGTGGGAGTGGACGAGCGATCGCTGGACCGATCGCCATCGGGATCCCTCGGCCGCCTGCGAGGGTGCCTGCTCCTGCGGCCCCTCGGACGCCGCCGCCGACGCGGCTCCCGGGGAGGCGATCCCGCGCCGCGTACTCAAGGGGGGCTCGCACCTGTGCGCGCCCGAGTACTGCCTGCGTTACCGCCCCGCGGCCCGCTCTCCGCAGAGCGAGGACTCGGCGACGACGCACATCGGCTTCCGGTGCGCGCGGACGGTGGAGCGCCGCTCGCTCCTGTGACGGCCGCCTGGCACGCTTCAGGCGGTGGGCTTTGGGGGCTGCCCGGGGAGGGCGGGTACGTGTCCACCGTTTGGGGGACACGTGGCGTAACATAATGCCCGACGTCCTCTCTCGGTCGTCCGGCCCTCACTGTTTCCCCCCAACGGTGAGGGCTGTTTCCATTCTTTACGCCGTTCCCCTATCGCTCACAGCCGCGACCGGCTAGCGTGGGCCTTGGTCGTCGACAACACTACGGCGGCCGAATTTCTATAGAACGGCAGTAAATGAGCACGCAGGGCACCGTCAAGTGGTTCAACTCGGAGAAGGGCTTCGGCTTCATCTCTCCTGACGAGGGCGGCTCCGACGTCTTCGCGCACTACACCGCAATCGAGTCGTCGGGCTACCGCTCGCTGGAAGAGAACCAGCGCGTGGAGTTCGAGATCGCCCAGGGCCCCAAGGGTCTTCAGGCGGAGAACATCCGGCCGCTGTAGTCCGGATCACCGACAAGCCCCATCCGCTCAGGCGGGTGGGGCTTTCGTCTTGCCCCCGCGCGGGCGAGGCGGATCAGCGGGCGCGCAGCGCCGCACCCATCGCGGCGATCGCCTGCTCCAGCAGGGGGCGCGGCATGGCGATGTTGAACCGGATGGCCGTCTCCGCCCCGGCGCCGCACATCGCGCCGTCGGTCGTGACGACGCCCGCGTGCCCGCGGAAGAACTCGGCCGGCGATCCCTCGAGGCCGAGGGCGGCGCATTCGAGCCACGCCAGGTACGTTCCCTCCGGCGGCGTGTAGACCACGCCGGGCAGGTGCTCGGCGACGAGGTCGGCCAGCAGTCGGCGGTTGCCCTCGAGGTACGACACCACGCCGTCGAGCCAGGCGCCGCCGGCGGAGTAGGCCGCGGTGTTCGCGATCACGCCGAGATTCGCCGCGCCGTGACCGAACGACTGCCCGTGCTCCTGCCAGTAGGCGCGATCCGCGTCGTTGGAGAGGATGAGCTGCGCGCACTTGAGCCCGGGCAGGTTCCAGGCCTTCGACGCCGACGTCGCCGTGATGGTGTGACCGGCATTCACCGCGTTGACCGAGGCGTAGGGCACGTGCGGCGCGTCGTAGACGAGCGGCGCGTGGATCTCGTCCGAGAACACGCGTGCGCCGTGGCGCGCCACGATCTCGCCGATCGCGGCCATCTCGTCGCGGCGCAGCACGCGCCCGATCGGGTTGTGCGGGTTGCAGAGCACGAGCAGCCCGCCGCCGTCCGCGAAGGCGGCGTCGAGGGCGTCGAGGTCGTACTCCCAGCCGTCGGCGGTGCGGATCATCGGCACCTGGATGATCCGCCGGCCGTGGGCGAGCGGCACGGTGAGGAACGGCATGTACGCCGGCGTGGGCAGGACGACCGCGGAGCCCGGGGCGCTGAAGTGCTCGATCGCCAGCTCGAGGGCCGCGATGACGTCGGGCATCGGCTTGACGTCGGCGGGGTCGACGGCCCACCCGTAGCGCGTCGCCGACCACGTGGCGAACGCCTCGCCGAGCCGCGTCGCGAACGCGGGAGGCAGGTAGCCGAACGCACCGGCGTCGACGGCGGCGTGCAGCGCCTCGGTGACGACCGGCGCGGTGCCGAAGTCCATCTCCGCCACCCAGGCCGCGATCGTGTCGGGGAAGAGGGTCCACTTGATCGACCCCGCGGCGCGGAGCTGCTCGGCGGTGACCGCGTCGAACACCGCGGCCATGTCGGGTGCGGGCTGTGTCATGCGTGCCTCCGTGTGGGCGATCAGTCGGTGAGAAGCAGCTCGCGCAGCTGGCCGGCGTCGTCGACCACCGCGCTCGCGCCCTCCTCCTCGCCCGGGTTGCCGAAGCCCCAGCGGGCGAAGATCACGGGCACGCCGAGGGCGGCGCCGCCGTCCACGTCGTGATGGCGGTCGCCCACGAGCACGGGGCGCGACACATCGACGCCGGCCTCGGTGAGGCGATCCAGCGCGCGGCGCATCACGTCGGTCTTGGTGTCGAGCACGGTCGCCTCGGCGCGGGCGCCGACGATCGTGACGAAGCACGACGTGAGGCCGTAGTGCTCGAGGATGGCCTTCACCTGGTTCTCGGGCTTCGTGCTCGCGGTGGCCTGGGGGACCCCGGCCTCGTGCAGCGCGCGGATGAGCTCGGGCACGCCGTCGTACAGGCGCACCGACGCGGCGTAGCCGTCGCGCGCCGCGAGCTCGCGGTACCTGCGCACCGCCTCGACGGCCTCGTCGGGCGAGAGCAGGCCGCGCACCTCGAACGACTCGAGCATGGGAGGGCCGATCCAGTGGCGCAGCTCATCGGGCTCCGGGGGCATGCGGCCGAGCTGCGTGAGCACCTCGGTGATGCGGGGCAGGATGCCGGCGGAGGCGTCGGCGACCGTGCCGTCGACGTCCCACAGGACGCAGGACCAGGGGGACGACGACATGCCTCGAGCCTATCGGGCGAGGGCCGCGGAGCGCGGATCAGGCGGTGGCACCGCATCGCCTGCTCGTCTCGGCGACCGCTGGCGTGTTCCCCCGGCGGGGGACGAGAATCGACATGTCGACGGGAACCGGGCAGACTGCGCCTGCGAGGAGCATTCTGCCGCAGAGGCCGCCGGACGAGCACGCCGATGAGGGATTCGAGGAAGAAGGAACCATGTCCATCTCCGTACTGGCCAGCCCTGCCCGTTACGTGCAGGGGAAGAACGCGATCGCCGATCTCGGCATGCATCTCAAGGGACTCGGCGGCAACCCGCTCCTCGTGGCGGACGATGTCGTCTGGGGCCTGGTCGAGGGGGTCCTCACGACGGGCTTCGAGGCCGCAGGGCTGCCCGTCGCGCGGGTCGGCTTCGGTCGCTTCGCGACGCCCGAGGCGGTGGATGGTCTCGCCGAGACGATCCGCGCCGGCGGGCACGACGTGATCGTGGGGCTCGGCGGCGGATCGGCGATCGACGCCGCCAAGTCGGCCGGGCACCTCGCCGGGATCCGCTGGGCAAGCGTTCCGACGGCGGCCTCCTCGGACGCGCCGACCTCCGCGCTCGCCGTGATCTACAGCGAGGAGGGCGAGTTCATCGAGTACCGCTTCTTCCCGCACAACCCGGACCTGGTCCTCATCGACACGCGGCTCGTCGCCGGCGCGCCCGAGAAGTTCCTCGTCGCGGGCATCGGAGACGCCCTGGCGACGTGGATCGAGGCGCGCGCGACGCAGCGCGGTCGGGGTGCCACGATGGCGGGCGGGCGGCCCACGCGGGCAGGCACCGCTCTTGCGCGGCTGTCGTGGGAGATCCTGTGGGAGAACGCCCTGCCCGCGCTCGACGCGGTCCGGGCGAATGTCGTCACCCCCGCCCTCGAGGCCGTCGTCGAGGCGAACACTCTGCTGTCCGGTCTCGGGTTCGAGTCGGGCGGGCTCGCGGGCGCGCACGCGATCCACAACGGTCTCACCGCGGCGCCGCAGACCCACGGCCTCACCCACGGGCAGAAGGTGAACATCGGATCGGTCACGCAGCTGGTGATGGAGGGAGCGCCGACCGAGGAGATCGAGGACTTCATCGTCTTCACGACGAGGGTGGGGCTGCCGAACACCCTCACCGAGATCGGCCTGAGCCCCGAGGACACCGCGGAGCTGCGGGCCGTCGCCGAGGCCGCAACAGTGCCGGACGAGACGATCCACAACCTGCCGTTCCCCGTCACCGCCGATATGGTCGTCGCCGCGCTCATGGCGATCGAGGGTCTCTCACGCCGGGTGCGAGCCGCGCACGGGCTGCCCGAGCCGGTGCTGTACCGCGCCGCGCACTGAGCAGACGGGAGGGGGTCGATCGCGCCGGAACGCGGTCGACCCCCTCCCGTGCTCGCCCGTGTGGCCGGAGCCGTCGGGCGCGCAACCGCACTCGAGGCGCCGGGATCAGAACAGGCGGGGCACGCCCGACTCGATGCCCTTCATGTCGTCGTAGTCGAGCACGAGGCAGGTGATGCCGCGGTCCTCGGCCAGCACGCGCGCCTGCGGCTTGATCTCCTGGGCGGCGAACACGCCCCGGATGCCCGTGAGGATCGGATCCCGCCCCAGCAGCTCGAGGTATCGGGTGAGCTGCTCGACGCCGTCGATGTCGCCGCGGCGCTTCACCTCGACGGCGATCGGCGCGCCCTGCGCGTCGCGCACGAGCAGGTCGACCGGGCCGATCGCGGTGGGGTACTCGCGGCGCACGAGGGTCGCGCCCTCCACGATCCGTTCCACCTGCTCGGCCAGCAGGCGCTGCAGGTCGGACTCGACGCCGTCCTTGATGAGGCCGGGGTCCACGCCGAGGTCGTGCGAGGAGTCGCTGAAGATCTCGTGGATCCGCACCGTCAGCGCGTCGCCGGTCTTCTGGTGCGTGACCTTCCACACCTCGACGACGCCCGCCTCGGCGAGCTCCTCCTCCGGCGCCATCACGTCGACGCGGCACGGCGGGCTCATCCAATTCAGCGGCTTGTACGAGCCGCCGTCGGAGTGGATGAGCACGCTGCCGTCGCCCTTGTGCATGAGCACGCGCTTGGCGAGCGGCAGGTGCGCGTTGAGCCGGCCGGTGTAGTCCACGGAGCACTGGGCGATGACGAGGCGCACCGGATGAGCCTACCCGCCACCCCTCCCCGCGGTCGCCGCCCCTGCCGCCGGCCGGCGCGCGCGGATAGGTTGAGGTCATGCGCATCGGGTACGGGATCACGGGTGGGCTGGCGGTGGAGACGGTACGGGCGATCGCGCCCGAGCTCGAGAGGGCGGGCGTCGACACCCTCTGGGTGAACCAGCCGGGGCGGCACGGCGACGCGCTGGGCGCCATGGCCGCGGCCGCCGCCGAGACGACGACGCTGCGCGTGGCCGCCGGCGTGATCCCGGTGGACCTGTACCCGGCGGACGAGATCGTCGCGCGGGTGCGCGCGCTGCGGCTGCCGCCGGAGCGCACGGTGATCGGCATCGGGGCGAGCGCGAAGCCGAGCCCGCTCACGACCGTGGGCGAGGCGGCGGCGCGGCTGCGGGCGGACCTCGGCGTGCCGGTCGTCGTGGGCGCGCTGGGCCCGCGGATGCGGCGGCTCGGCGTGACCGAGGCCGACGGCGTGCTCCTGAACTGGCTCACCCCGGAGGCCGCGCGGCAGGCGCGGGCGGATCGCGACGCCGACGACCCCGAGGGCGGCTCGCAGCTCGCCCTCTACGTGCGCACGGCGCTGCCGCCGGCACACGACCGGCTGCGGGAGGAGGCGGAACGGTACGGCGCGATCCCCACCTACGCGGCGAACTTCGCCCGGTACGGGTACGAGCCCGCCGCCTCCGCGATCCTTGCCGACGATCCGGCGGACATCCCGTCGCGACTGCGGGAGTACGAGGGGATCGTCGACGAGGTCGTCGTGCGCGGGATCACGGCCGCCGACGACGCCGCGGAGCACCTCGAACTCATCCGGGCGCTGGCATGACATTCCCGCGGCGGAATGGATCGACCAGCGCCGCCACGGCAGTGCCCGCTAGAATAGACAAAAGCCCACGATGACCCCTGCTCGGCAGAGCGAGAGGAGCCGCCCATGCTCGCTCTGCTGCTGTCGTTCGCGGTGGGCTCCGTCCTCACGGCGCTGCTCGCGCGGCCGCTCGGCCCCCGCGTCTTCCTCGTCGCCGCCGTGTTCCCCCTCGCGGCCTTCGTGCACACGGTGCTGCAGCTGCCGCTCGTGGCCGACGGCGGGGTCGTCACCGAGTCGTGGGTGTGGATCGAGGCGCTCGACATCCGCCTCTCCATGCAGCTCGACGCGCTCGGCGCACTGATGGCGCTCATCGTCACGGGCGTCGGCGCGCTCGTGATGATCTACTGCGTCGTCTACTTCCGCGGCACGGCCGACGGGATCGGGCGGTTCGCGAGCGTGCTGCTCGCGTTCGCCGGCGCGATGTACGGGCTCGTGCTCACGGACGACCTCGTGCTGCTCGTGATGTTCTGGGAGGCGACGAGCATCCTGTCGTACCTCCTGATCGGGCACAACCACCTGCGCGCCGCCAGTCGCCGCGCCGCGCTGCAGGCGCTCCTCGTGACGACGCTCGGCGGGCTCGTGATGCTCGTGGGCGTCGTGATGCTCGTCGCCGTCAGCGGCACGACGAGCATCTCGGCCCTGCTCGCCGACCCGCCGGCGGGCGCGATGGTGAACGCGGCACTCGTGCTCGTGCTCGTGGGCGCGCTGAGCAAGTCGGCCATCTTCCCCTTCCACTTCTGGCTGCCCGGCGCGATGGCGGCCCCCACACCGGTGAGCGCCTACCTGCACGCCGCGGCCATGGTGAAGGCGGGCGTCTACCTGCTCGCCCTGTTCGCGCCCTTCTTCGCCGAGACGGGGCCGTGGCGGCCCATCGTCGTCTCGCTCGGGCTGCTCACGATGCTGCTCGGCGGCGTCCAGGCCCTGCGCGAGAAAGACCTGAAGCGCATCCTCGCGTTCGGCACCGTGAGCCAGCTCGGGTTCATCGCGGTCGTCGTGGGCTTCGGCACGCGCGACGCGGCGCTCGCGGGCGGGGCGCTCGTGCTCGCGCACGCCCTGTTCAAGTCGACGCTCTTCCTCGTCGTCGGCGTCATCGACCGGCAGCTGTCCACGCGCGACGTGGACGAGCTCAGCGGGCTCGCGCGGCAGGCGCCCACGATGGCGATCGTCTCGCTCGTGGCCGTGGCGTCGATGGCCGGCGTCGCGCCCACGCTCGGCTTCGTCGCCAAGGAGGCCGCGCTCACCGCGCTCGTCGACGACGCGCTCGCCGGCGGCGGGTGGGGCTGGGCCGCGCTCATCGGGGTGTCGCTCGGGTCGGTGCTCACGGTGGCCTACGGCATCCGCTTCCTGTGGGGCGCCTTCTGGGTCAAGCGCGACGGGGCCGGGCACCCCCGGCCCACGACCGAGTGGCCCGATCCGCCGCTCGGCTTCCTCGCCGCCCCCATCACCCTGGCCGTCCTGGCGCTCGCGGGCGGATTCGCGGGGCCGTGGATCGAGCGGCTTCTCGCGCCGTACGCCGACACCGCGCCGGGCGAGGCGCACGGGCACCTCGTGCTGTGGCACGGCCTGCAGCCCGCGCTGTTCATCTCGCTCGGCACGCTCGCCCTCGGCGCGGTCGTGTTCTGGGCTGCCCGCGCGAGCCGCTGGGACGCGTCCGGCCGGGTGCTGCCGTTCACGGCGTCGGACGTGTACTTCCTCGCCGTGCGCGCCGTCGATCGCCTGTCGGTGATCGTCACGCGCTTCACGCAGCGCGGATCGCTCCCCATCTACGTCGGCACGGTGTTCCTCGTCTTCATCGCGGCCGAGGGCACGGTGCTGCTCGCGGGCCGCGAGTGGCGCGTCGAGCTCGATGCCTGGCAGCACCCCCTCCAGCTCGCCGCCGCGCCGATCATGATCCTCGCGGGGATCATCGCCGTGATGGCCCGCAAGCGCTACACGGGCGTCGTGCTCGTCTCGGTCACGGGCCTCGGCATGGTCGCCCTGTTCGCGAGCATGGGCGCGCCCGATCTCGCGCTCACGCAGGTGCTCGTCGAGGCGGTCACGCTCGTGGCGTTCGCGCTCGTCCTGCGCCGGCTGCCGTCGCGGCTGGGCGCCCACAGCGGCAGCTCGGTGCCGCTGCTGCGCGCCGTGATCGGCGTCGCCGTCGGCGTGACCATGGCGTTCCTCGTCGTCATCGCCACGGGCGCGCGCGTGCACGAACCGGTGTCGGCGTCGTGGACCGAGCTCGCGTACGAGATCGGGCACGGCAAGAACGTCGTCAACGTCGCGCTGGTCGACCTGCGCGGGTGGGACACGATGGGCGAGCTGTCGGTGCTCGTCCTCGCCGCGACGGGCGTCGCCTCGCTCGTGTTCGTGACGCATCGCACCGACAACACCCTCACCCGCCTGAGCCGGCGGCTGCCGCTGCGCAGCCGGATCGCCGCGAACAAGGCCTCGCGCCGGCCGCTCGTCGAGACCACCGACGGCCTGCGCCCGCAGACGGCCGACAACCGCGACAGCCCGCGCGCCTGGCTCGTGGGCGGCCAGAAGCTGCGCGCCGAATCGCGCTCGATCATCCTCGAGGTGGTCGTGCGGATCCTGTTCCACACGATCATCGTCGTGTCGATCTACCTGCTCTTCGCCGGCCACAACCTGCCGGGCGGCGGCTTCGCCGGCGGCCTCGTCGCGGGCATGGCCCTCGTCATGCGCTACGTGGCCGGCGGGCGCTGGGAGCTGGGCGCGGCCGCCCCGGGCGACGCCGGTCAGCTGCTGGGCGTGGGCATGATCCTGGCCGTCGGCACGGCGCTCGCCCCCATGCTCTTCGGCCTCGACCCGCTCACCCGCGCGGTGTGGGAGGCCGACCTGCCGGTGGTCGGCCACATCGAGTTCGTCAGCTCGACGATCTTCGACATGGGCGTCTACCTGGTCGTCATCGGGCTCGTGCTCGACGTGCTGCGCAGCCTCGGGGCCGAGGTCGACAAGCAGCTGAAGGAGTCCTCGGACGAGACGTTCCACAGCTCGCCGTCGCCCGATGCCCACACCGGCGGCGTGGAGGTGACGCGATGAGCGTCTCGCTCACCCTCGTGATCGTCATGGCCGCGCTGTACGCCGGCGGCGTCTACGCCATGCTCGAGCGCAGCCTGACGCGCGTTCTCATCGGCTTCCTGCTGCTGGGCAACGCGACGAACCTGCTGCTTCTCATCGTCATGGGCTTCCCGGGGACCGCGCCCTTCTATGGTGCCGACGAACCGCAGAGCGATCCGCTGCCGCAGGCGCTCATGCTCACCGCCATCGTCATCACGTTCGCCGTGAGCGCGTTCCTGCTGGCCCTCATCTACCGCTCGTGGCAGCTGGGCCAGGCCGACACCGTCATGGACGACGCCGAGGATCTCGCCCTGCGCGAGACCGCGGCGGGCACCGAGGACGCCATGGAGGACGAGGCGGAGGACGCCGCCACCGAGGACGAGGCGACGACGGAGTTCGTCGACGGCGCGCCCATCCCGCTGCGCGTGCTCGGCTCGGCCGACATGTCGGCGATCGCGGAGAACGCACCGGTCGATATGCCGACGGGTGCATACGGCGTCGACGGCTCGGACGACGGGCCGGAAGACGGGGACGGATCGGCGGCCGGCGGATCGGCGGCCGGCGGATCGGTTGCCGACGGGTACGGCGAAGGGGAGGGGAAGCGATGAGCTGGAGCCTCCTCGTGCCGATGCTCGTGGTGCTGCCCCTGCTCGGGGCGGCCATCACGCTCGTGCTCGGGCATCACCGCCGCTGGCAGGTGAGCGTGTCGATCGCCACGCTCACGCTGACGTTCGTCATCGCCGTCGTGCTGCTGCTCGTCGTCGACGCCGGCAACCCGCTCGCCGTGAGCGTGGCGGGCTGGGACCTGCCCTTCGGCATCGTGCTGTACGTCGACCGGCTGTCGGCCCTGCTCGTGGCCGTCTCGAGCGTCGTGCTGCTCGCCGTCCTCCTGTTCTCGGTCGGCCAGGGCGCCGCGGACGGCGACGACGAGACGCCCGTGTCGATCTTCCACCCCTCCTACCTCATCCTCGCGGCGGGCATCTTCGACGCGTTCATCGCCGGCGACCTGTTCAACCTCTACGTGGGCTTCGAGATCCTGCTCGTGGCCTCGTACGTGCTCATCACGCTCGGCAGCACGGAGTCGCGCATCCGCACCGGCACCGTGTACATCGTCGTCTCGCTCGTGTCGAGCATCCTGTTCCTCTCGGCGATCGCGATGATCTACGGCGCGCTCGGCACGGTGAACATGGCGCACATCGCCGAGCGCATGGTCGAGCTGCCCGACGACGTGCAGCTGCTGCTGCACCTGCTGCTCGTGCTGGCCTTCGCCATCAAGGCGGCCGTGTTTCCGCTGTCGTTCTGGCTGCCCGACTCGTATCCGACGGCGCCCGCGCCGGTGACGGCGGTGTTTGCGGGCCTGCTGACGAAGGTGGGCGTGTACGCGCTCATCCGCACGGAGACGCAGCTGTTCTACGACAGCGACATCAATCCGCTGCTGCTGATCGTCGCGCTCGCCACGATGATCGTCGGCATCCTCGGCGCCGTGGCGCAGGCCGAGCTGAAGCGGATCCTGTCGTTCACGCTCGTGAGCCACGTGGGCTACATGGTGTTCGGGCTCGCGATCAGCACCGAGGCCGCCGTCGGCGCGACGATCTACTACATGGTCCACCACATCGTGGTGCAGACGACGCTGTTCCTCGCGGTCGGGCTCATCGAGCGGCGCGCGGGATCGACGTCGATCCTGAAGGTCAAGGGGCTCATGGCGGCCGCTCCGCTCATCGCCGTGCTCTACTTCATCCCCGCCCTGAACCTCGGCGGGCTGCCGCCCTTCTCGGGGTTCCTGGGCAAGTACGCGCTGTTCGACGCGGCCGCCGAGCAGGGCGATCCGCTGATGTACGTGCTCATCGTGGGCGGGATCGTCACGTCCCTTCTCACGCTGTACGCGCTGATGCGGGCGTGGAACCTGTCGTTCTGGCGCGAGCAGGAGGACTCGAGCGAGACGGAGGCGCGCATCGCCTACCTCGGCGGATCGCCCGAGGCGCAGCAGCAGAGCGAGCGCCGGGTGATCCCGCGCATCATGACGGCGGCCACGTGCGGCATGGTCGTGCTCTCGGTGGGCCTGACGGTGTTCGCCGGGCCGCTGTACGCCATCTGCGACCGGATCGGCCAATCGCTGCTCCAGCCCATCTCGCTCGTCGAGCTCGATGATGTGGAGGCGCAGCCGTGATCGATCTCCGCGCCCGTCTGAAGCTGTTCTGGCGGCAGCTGCCGTTCTTCGTCTGGCTGGTCGTGCTCTGGATGCTGCTGTGGGGGCAGCTCACCATGCTGGCGCTGATCACGGGCGTGCTCGTCGCGATCTTCGTGAGCACGTGGTTCCGGCTTCCCGCCGCCCAGATGTCGGGGCGCGTCAACCTCTGGTACGGCGTGGTGTTCGGGGTGACGTTCCTCGTCGAGCTCGTCCAGGGTGCGCTGAGCGTGACGTGGGAGGTGCTGCGCCCCGGCCCGACGCGCGCCGCCATCATCCGGGTGCCGCTGCGCGTGGACGACGACCTGATCATGACGCACGTCGCCGTCGCCTCCTCCCTGATCCCCGGATCCACGGTGATCGAGGCGGACCGCGAGCGCCGGGTGGTCTACCTGCACGCGATCGGCATGAGGGACGAGGCGGCGGTCGAGGCGCAGCGCCGCCGCGTGCAGCACTGGGAGGAGCGCGCCGTCGCGGCCGTGGGCACGAGGGCTCAGCTGCGCGCGCTGCGCGACGGCGCCGAGCCCATCGCGGATCGGGCGGACGCGGATCACGCGGATGCGGGAGGTGCGGAATGACGGGCGTGCTCGTGACGATCATCGCCGTGGTCTTCGCCGCGGCGGCGGCGATCGCGCTCGTGCGCCTCGTGCGCGGGCCGTCGATCCTGGATCGCGCCGTGGCGAGCGATGTGCTGCTCACCGAGGTGATGTGCCTGATCGGGGCCGAGATGGTGATCAACCGTCACACCGAGACGCTGCCCATCATGCTGATCATCGCGGCCGTCGGCGTCTTCGGCACCGTGGCGGTGGCCCGCTTCGTGGCGAGGAGGGACCAGTGACCCTCGAATCCGTGCTCGACGCCGTCGCGCTGGTGCTCGTGCTGGCGGGCGCGCTGCTGTGCCTCATCGCGTCGATCGGCCTGCTGGGCCTGGGCGACGTGCTCTCGCGCCTGCACGCCGCGACGAAGCCGCAGGTGCTCGGGCTGCTGCTGATCGCCACGGCGATCGCGCTCACGATGCGGTCGTGGCCCGTGCTGGCGATGCTCGTGCCCGTCGTGCTCATCCAGCTGGCGACCGCGCCGCTGTCGGCGCACATGGTGGGCAGGCAGGCGTACCGCAACGGCACCTACAACCCCGAGAGCCTCATCGTGGACGAGCTGGCGCAGGAGCGCGACGAGAGCTGAGGCGGATCAGCTGGCCAGGGCGTAGCCGAAGGCGCTCGCGACGCCCGCGTTCGTGACCTGGCCAGCGCGCACGTTGAGGCCCTTGGCGAGGGCCGCGTCGGCCGCCGCGGCCGCGTCCCAGCCGCGCTCGGCGATCGCGGTGAGGTACGGCAGCGTGGCGTTCGTGAGCGCGCGCGTGGAGGTCTCGGGCACGGCGCCTGGCATGTTGGCGACGCAGTAGTAGAGGGTGTCGTGCACCGCGAAGGTCGGGTCGTCGTGGGTCGTCGCGTGCGATCCCTCGAAGCAGCCGCCCTGGTCGATCGCGATGTCGACGAGCACGGCGCCGGGCTTCATGCCCGCGACCATGTCGTCGGTGACGAGCTTCGGCGCGGCAGCCCCGGGGATGAGCACCGACCCGATCACGAGATCCGCGTCGGCCAGCGCCTCGGCGATGGCGTAGCGCGTGGAGTGCGCGGTCTGCAGGCCGTTGCCGTAGCGGTGCTCCAGCTCGCGCAGCCGGGGCAGGTTCACGTCGAGGACGGTCACCTGCGCGCCGAGGCCGAGCGCGTTCGCGGCGGCGTGCTCGCCGGCAACCCCGCCGCCGATGACGACGACCTTGCCGCGGCGCGTGCCGGCGACGCCGCCCAGCAGGGCGCCCCGCCCGCCCTGCGCGCGCATGAGGTGGTAGGAGCCGACGGCGATCGACAGGCGTCCCGCCACCTCGCTCATCGGGGTGAGCAGCGGCAGGGAGCGATCGGGCAGCTGCACCGTCTCGTAGGCGACGGCCGTGGTGCCGGCGGCGACGAGCGCGTCGGTGAGCGGACGGTCGGCCGCGAGGTGCAGGTAGGCGAAGAGCGTGAGGTCGTCGCGCAGGTGCGGGTACTCCTCGGCGATCGGCTCCTTCACCTTCACGAGCAGCTCGGCATCGCCCCACACGTCGGCGGCGCTCGGCACGATCCGGGCGCCGGCGGCGGCGAAGTCGGCGTCCGAGATGCGCGACCCGGCGCCGGCGCCGGCCTGCACGAGCACCTCGTGTCCGCGCCGCGCGAGGGCGTCGACCCCCGCGGGCGTGATGGCCACGCGGTTCTCGTTGTTCTTGATCTCGGTGGGGATGCCGACGCGCATCGGGGCTCCTCGTTCAGCGACACGGGTGTTCGGTTGCGTCGAGAATCGCAGGAGATTCGTTTCCGCCGCGTAACGCCCGAAGACCCTTCGGCATCCCGTGCCGATCACGTACGATCGCCTGCATGACCGATGCGATGGTGCCGTCCGATCCGAAGAAGCTTCGACCCATCGAGCTCGACGAGACGGACCAGCGGATCGTGGAGATCCTGGAGCGCGATGGCCGCATCACGAACGCCGACCTCGCCGCCGCGCTCGACATCGCGCCGTCCACCGCGCACGCCCGCACGCGATCGCTCGTGGAGCGCGGCGTCATCACGGGCTTCCACGCGAGCGTCGACCACCGCCGGCTCGGGCGGGGCCTGCAGGCGATCATCGGCGTGACGCTGCGCGGCGGCACACGGCACGACAGCATCGTGAGCTTCGCGGACGAGGTGCGCGCGCTGCCGCAGGTCGTGCAGCTGTTCTTCCTGGGCGGCACCGACGACTTCATGGTGCACATCGCCGTGGGCGACTCGAGCGAGGTGCGGCAGTTCGTCGTCGACAATCTGTCGACCCAGCCCTTCGTCGCCGCCACGCGGACGAGCCTCATCTTCGAGTACCACCGCAACGGCGTCGCGGCGAGCTTCAGCTGAGGGGCCCGGTCAGGGCGCAGCGCTCACAGCACGGCGGAGAGGAAGTCCTTCGTGCGCTGCTCGTCGGGGGAGCCGAAGATCTTCTCCGGGGAGCCCTCCTCCACGATCCGGCCGCCGTCGAACATCAGCACCCGGTTGGACACGTCGCGCGCGAACTGCATCTCGTGCGTGACGATGAGCATCGTCACGTCGGTGGTGGCGGCGACGTCGCGGAGGATGTTCAGGACCTCGCCGACGACCTCGGGGTCCAGCGCGCTCGTGACCTCGTCGAGCAGCAGGATCTCGGGCTCCATGGCGAGGGCGCGGGCGATCGCCACGCGCTGCTGCTGCCCGCCCGACAGCGAGGTGGGGTGCGCGTCCTCCTTGTCGGGCAGGCCGACCTTCTCCAGCAGCTGCCGGCCGCGGGCGATCGCCTCGTCCTTCGACAGCCCGAGCACGTGCACGGGCGCCTCGATGATGTTCTGCATCACCGTCATGTTCGGGAAGAGGTTGAACTGCTGGAACACCATGCCGATGCGCTTGCGCATCTCGTTGCGGTGCTTCTCCTTGAGCGCCACGCGCCGGTCGCCGCGGCGGGCGTGCGTCAGCGGCTGCCCGTCGATGAGGATGTACCCCGCGTCGGCCTCCTCGAGCGTCATGAGGAGGCGCAGGATCGTCGTCTTGCCCGATCCGCTCGGGCCGATGAGCGTGACGCGGTCGCCCCGGCGCACAGTGAAGTCGAGGTCGTGCAGCACGACGTGGTCGCCGAACCGCTTCTCGACCTTGTCGAATCGGATGGCCGGCACCTCGCCGTCGCTCAGCGCGATGGCTCCGGTGTGGGTCTCAGGAACGGTAGGCAAGTCGCTTCTCCAATCGCCCGATGAGGACGGATGTCGGGTAGCTCGCGGCCAGGAAGATGAGGCCCGCGAGGGTGATCGCCTCGATGTAGCGGAAGTGCTGGCCGCCGTACAGCTGCGCGGCGCGCACGAGCTCGGTCACGGTGATGACCGCGAGGAACGGCGTGTCCTTGAACATCGAGATGACGTAGTTGCCGAGCGCCGGCAGCGTGGATCGCACCGCCTGCGGGATGACCACGGCGGTCCAGGTGCGCCGCGGCGACATCGACAGCGCCGTGGCGGCCTCCCACTGGCCGCGCGGCACGGCGTCGATCCCGGCCCGGTACACCTCGGCCATGTAGCTGGCGTAGTGGATGCCGAAGATGACGATCCCCAGCACGATCGGCGGCACGCTCGTGAAGGCGTAGTAGGCGAACAGCAGCTGGACGACAATGGGCGTCATCCGCACGAAGTTCATGACGAACGCCACGACGCCCGCGACGGGGCGCGGCGCCGTGCGGCGCACGAGCGCCACGACGAGGCCGAGCAGCGCGGCGATGGCGCTGCCGACCACCGTCACGAGCAGCGTGACGGTGAAGAAGCCCTGCAGCAGCTGCGGCAGCGCCGCGAGCGCGTGGTCCCAGTTCCAGGGGCTCTCATCGATCATGCGGCGGTCCCCTTCGTGTCGGCCTTCGCGAAGCGCAGCGCCTCACGCAGCGACTCGCCCTGCCCGAGGCGGTGCTTGGCGCGCACCTCGAGCGCGTTCATGACGAGGCTCAGCAGGTAGGCCAGGGCGAAGTACAGGATGAGGCCGATGCTGTACGCGAAGAACACGTCGGTGTCGACGCGCAGCCGGTTCAGCTCGGCCGTCAGGTCGACGATCGTGATGAGGTACACGGCCGCGGTGCCCTTGAGCAGCTGGATCAGCAGGTTGTTCAGCGACGGGATCATGAGCGCCCACGCCTGGGGGAAGATCACCCGGCGCATGCGCTGGAAGCGCGACAGGCTCAGGGCCGTCGTCGCCTCCCACTGCCCTGCGGGGACCGCGTTGATCGATCCGCGGACCACCTCGGCGCCGTACGCGCCGTAGTTCAGCCCCAGCGCGACGATGCCCACGAGCACGGGCTCCATCTCGAGGTTGATGGGCGGCAGCGGCAGCACGAAGAACAGGAAGAACAGCTGCACGAGCAGCGACGTGCCCCGGAAGAACTCGATGAAGACGCGGGCGATGCCGCGGATCAGGATGTTCTGGAAGCGGGCGAGCAGCCCGAAGACGACGGCGACGACGAACGCCAGGAGAGCGCCGCCCACGGTGAGCTCGAGGGTGATCAGCAACCCGTCGAGGATCCGCGGCAGCGCCCTTCCGAGCGCCTCGAGATTATCGGTCACGAGTGGTCCGCGCCCCGCTCACTCGACCTCGCCGGCGCAGAGCTGCTCGGCGGTCAGGTCGGCCGGCGGCAGGTTCTCGGCCGTGAAGCCGAACGGCTCCACCAGGTCGAGGTACGTCTGCTCGTCACCCTTGATCTTCTCGAGCTCGGCGTTGTAGGCCTCGAGCAGCGCGGTGTCCTGCTTGCGGAACACGGTCGATCCCGCGCCGATCTGCTCCACGCCGTCGATCTCCTGCACGAACGGCTCGGTGGTCTCGAGGTCGTCCATGTCCTCGGTCATCCAGTTGAGCGACACGGCGGTGAGCGCGAAGGCGTCGGCGCGCCCGGTCTGCACGGCCTCGAGGCCGGAGCTGGCGGTGTCGACCTCGATCTTGTCGGTGATGCCGAGCTCGTCGGCGTAGCCGTCCTCGATCGCACCCGACTGCACCGCGAGCGTGACGCCGTCGGCCGCGGCGACCGAGTCGAGGTCGGTGAGCCCCTCGGGGTTGCCCGCGGGCACGGCCAGCGCGGTGGTGTACATGATCTCGGGCTCGCTGAACGCCGCCTCGGCGCAGCGGTCGGGAAGGATCGACATCCCCGCGCTGATGACGTCCCAGCGACCGGCGTTGAGGCCCGGGATGAGGTTGTCCCACGCGACCTCCTCGACCTCGATGTCGTCGATGCCGAGGTTGCCGAAGATCTCCTTGTGCATCGCGATGGTAGCGCCGGTGGGCTCGCCGCTCTCGTCCACCCACGAGTAGGGGCGCTCGGACGCGACCGCGAGGGTGATGGTGCCCTCCTCCTGCGCGCGCTCGAGCGTGCTGGCATCGGGGTCCGTCGCGGTCGAGGAGCAGCCGGCGAGTGCCAGGGCCGCCACCGCCGCGGTCGACATTCCGATCGTGGTCAGGGTCCGCTTCGTCATCGATGCTCCTCTTCTGTCTGCTGCGGCGCGTCGCACCGGCGACCCTCGGGTGGGCCGTCGATCACCTTACGGAGTTTGCGTACACATGTACATTCGACGGCGCTGATTGTTGACAGATATACCGTATCGTTACCATGGGACGGCATGGTCCGGAGGGAGCCGAAGGGGGCGATTAGGATCGGCGCAGGCAGCGGAACGGAAGGACGGGGATGACCGGCAGGGCGCGAGGGGGCCAGAGCTCCGTCTTCCGCGTGGCGCGCACCTCGACGGCGCATCTCATCGCGGTGGAGCTGCGCAAGGCCATCCGCTCGGGTGCGCTGCCCGTCGGCGCGCAGATCGGCGAGGTGGAGATCGCCGAGCAGCTCGGCGTGAGCAGGGGACCGCTGCGCGAGGCGGCGCAGCGGCTCGTCGAGGAGGGCGTGCTCACCTCGGTGCCCGGACGCGGCCTGCGGGTGACGACGATCGGTCCCGAGGAGGTGGCCGACGTCTACGAGGCGCGGCTGGCGGTGGAGGGGCAGGCCATCCGGAGGATCGTGCGCGACGAGCGGATGTCGTCCGTCGATGCGATCGAGCGCGCGTACGAGGATCTCGTGCGACGCAGCGCCGGCGACGACGCGATCGACGCCGGCAACGCGGATCTCGAGTTCCACCAGACGCTGGTCGACGCGTCGGGCAGTCCGCGCCTGAGCCGCGCGATGTCGACGCTGGCGCTCGAGACGCGCATCGCCGCGTTCAGCGCGCCCGACGGGTACTCGGTGCGCCGGGAGGTGTCCGAGACGTATCGCTCGCTGATCGGCGCCCTCCGCGACGGCGATGCCGAGCGCGCCGTCGCGGCGCTGGACGAGCAGTTCCGCGAGGCCGTGGCTCGGCTGCGGGGAGAGGTCGAGGTGGAGACCTTCGAGCCCGCCGACGGCGACCTGCCCGACGCGCTCACGCCCATCGGCTCGGAGGAGCTCGGCACGGGGGAGTAGCGGTGGCTCACCCGCGGTCGCGGTCGAGCCAGGTGCGCAGCCACTCGAGCGGCCACGTCGTGATGATGCGGTCGGCCGGCACACCCGCGCGCTCGGCCCGCTCGGCCCCGTAGTCCAGCAGCGACAGCTGCCCGGGGGCGTGGGCGTCGCTGTCGATCGAGAAGAGGCAGCCGAGCTCGTGGGCGAGCGCGAGGAGCTCGTCGGGTGGATCCTGCCGCTCGGGCCGCGAGTTGATCTCCACGGCCACGCCGTGCTCCGCGCAGGCCTCGAACACCGCTCGCGCATCGAACTCCGAGGGCGGGCGTGTGCCCCGCGACCCCTCGACGAGCCGCCCCGTGCAGTGGCCCAGGACGTCGGTGCGCGGGTTCCGGACGGCGGCGAGCATGCGCCTCGTCATGCTCGCCGCATCCATCCGCAGCTCGGAGTGGACGCTGGCGACCACGACATCGAGCCTGTCCAGCAGCGCGTCGTCCTGGTCCAGCCCGCCGTCGGCGAGGATGTCGACCTCGATCCCGCTGAGCAGGGTGAAGCCGTCGCCCGACTGCGTGGCCACGACCTCGAGCTGCCGCTCCAGGCGCTCGGCCGAGAGGCCGTTGGCGACGCGCAGGCGCGGGGAGTGATCGGTGAGCGCCAGGTACTCGTGGCCGAGGCGGCGTCCGGCGGCGACCATCGCGTCGATCGGTGTGAGGCCGTCTGACCAGTCGGAGTGGCAGTGCAGGTCGCCCCGCAGGGCCTCCCGCAGCGCGCTGCGCCCGGCCACGCCCGTGCGGGTGCGCAGCTCCGCGAGGTAGGACGGCACCTCGCCCGCGAGCGCCTCCTGGATCACGCGGAACGTCGTCTCCCCGATGCCGGGCCGCCGGCGCAGGGCCGCGGCATCGTTCAGCTCCTCGGCGGTGAGCCCCGCGATGACGTCGGCCGCGGTGCGGAAGGCCTTCGACTTGTAGCGCGACGACCGCTCGCGCTCCAACAGGAAGGCGATCTCGGTGAGCGCGTCGAGAGGATCCATGCGTGCCAGTCTGCCGGTGGGCCTGTGCGTGGGTGAAGCGGGTGTGTTGCGGTGGTCGCTTCATCTGCGCGGCCTCCGGCGCTCCGCTCCGCAACCGATCGGTTCCGCAACCCGGGCGGCGCGCGTCACTCCGCGGGCTGGTCGCCCGTGCTGCCGCCCTCGAGCATCCAGACGATGCCGAACTGGTCCTTCACCTGGCCGAAGTAGCTGCCCCACGGCGCCGGCTCGAAGGGGAGCTCGACCGTGCCGCCGTCGCTCAGCGCCTCGAAGCAGCGCTCGAGCTCGGCCTCGTCGTCGCCGTAGAGGCAGATCTCGACGTTGCCGCTCGTGCGGGCCTCCGGGCCGTCGGCCGCCATGAGCCTGATGCCGTTCTCCAGCTCGAGCTGGCCGTGCATCACCCAGTCCGGGTCGCCCGGCATGTCCTCCATCGGCATGTCGCGGTAGCGGGTGATGTCGAGCGAGCCGCCGAACACCGCCTGGTAGAACGCGAGCGCGTCGGCCGCCCGCCCGTTGAAGCCCATGTACGGCGAAACCTTGAACGCCATGATCCGATCCCCTCGTCGCTGAGCGCCGGGCCGGAATGCCCGGTCACGTCTGGATCATGGCATCCGCCGCCGACATCCGATAGACCGTGCGGTGAACGCGCGGGGGTGGAAGGATCGGTCGCATGTCGCTCCTGCGCAACAACGTGCTCGTCTTCCAGCAGACGAGGAACTTCTCGAAGAACGACTTCGCGATCCTGGACGTTCAGGGACAGCAGGTCGCCCACGTCGAGACCGGCGGCAGCACGATGGGCCGGATGCTCGTGGGCGCCCGCGAGCTCACCGTGTTCGACGGCCCCGGCAACCCGATCATCCAGGTGAAGGACACCATGACGCTCGGGCGCGATCGCATGGAGATCCTCGACGGTCAGGGGAATCCGCTCGCGAGCCTCGTCAAGCGGATCACGTTCTTCAAGATGCGCGTCTCGGTCGACCTGATGGGCGAGCCGATCGAGCTCGAGGGCAACCTGTGGGGCTTCGAGTTCCGGGTGGTGGGCGCGCACGGCGTCATGGCGACCGTGTCGCGGCAGTGGTCGGGTATGAGCAACGCCCTGCTCGGCAAGTCGACCTACGTGGTGCAGCTGGCCGACGGCCTGAGCGACGCGCAGCGCGCCGCCGTCATCGGATCGGTGATCGCGCTCGACCTCATCCGCGAGAAGCAGAGCCGCAACAGCTAGCTCAGTGGGTGCCGGCGGCTTCGAGCTCGGTACGCGCATGCCCGGACTGAAGAATGTCCGCGCCATGCCCCAAGATTGACCCGGGAGCAGGCCGGAACGGAGGGTGAGGCGATGGGAGCTCTGGCGCAGGCTCATGCGCTCACCAGACTCCTCGACGAGAACGAGGCGTGGCGTCTGCTGCGCGCCGACAACGCGCCGGTGATCGCGGCGATCCTGGACGCGCATCTGGGCGGAGAGGAGCGCCGCATCGAGAGCGAGGAGCTGTATGAGCGAATCGATGTCGACCTCGACGACCTGCGTGCGCACGGCTTCGACCTTCCTCTCACTGCGCGCGCATACTGCACCGATTGGCGGCAGGCCGGATACCTCGTGCGTCGCCCGGCCGAGTCGAGTCGCGGCGAGACGTTCGAGTTGTCTCCCGCGGCCCTCGCCGCGATCCGCCTTCTGAACCAGCTGGCACAACCGCGGCAGACGGCGACGGAATCCCGTCTGACAAGCATCGCCGACCAGCTGCACCGGCTCGCCGTCGACTCCGACCCGGATGCACGCACCCGGATCGCCCGTCTCGAGGAGCAGAGAGAGCGGATCGATGCCGAGATCGAGGCGGTCAATCGGGGTGAGGCGCCGACGCTCGATCCGGAGCGAGCCATGGAGCGGGTGCGCGAGGTTCTGACGCTTGCGGAGGACATCCCGAGTGATTTCGCGCGTGTGCGGGCCGAGTTCGAGAGCCTCAATCGCGACCTGCGTACGCGTGTGCTCGAGTCGGATGAGGCACAGAAGGCGGTGCTGGACGAGATCTTCCGCGGTGTCGACCTGATCGACCAGTCGGACGCCGGGCGAAGCTTCTCGGGCTTCTCCGCGCTCGTCCTCGACCCCGAACGAGGGCAGGCATTGGAGGACGACATCCGGAGCGTTCTGGAGCGCGAGTTCGCGGGCGCCCTGACGCTCGCCGAGCGGCGATTCCTCCGCAGACTGCTCCGCACGCTCAAGGAGCGCAGCGCGGAGATTCACGACGTCGTGACCTCCTTCGCGCGGGGCCTGCGTCGGTACGTGCAATCCCACGAGTATCAGCGTGACCGTGTGCTCCGGCGCGAGCTGCGTGACGCTCTGGCCGCCGCCCAGCGGGCGAGTGCGCGCACCAAGCCCTACGCTGCGACCTCGCGGCGCCTCGAGCTGTCGGCGGTACCGGTGCGTAGCGCCGGAGCGCTCCGTCTTCTCGATCCGGCCGCGTACGACGCACCGGAGGATGTCGTTCTGCATGCGACGGACCCTGTGAGCATCGAGGACCTGCGGGCCCTCGCGCGCGAGACCGAGATCGATTTCGAGGAGCTGACACGCAACGTCAATGCGCTGCTCGACGAGCGTGGCGACGCGTCGATCGGTGAGGTGCTGGAGAGCTTTCCGGCGACCCAGGGCGTCGCGAGCGTCGTCGGCCTTCTCTCGCTCGCAGCTGCGCAGGGCGCATCGACGGGCGACACGGAGCACGTGCAGTGGGAGGGCGCCGACGGCGTGCCCCGGGCTGCGCGGATTCCTCGTTACCGTTTCACCGGGAGGGTGCTGTGAGCATGCAGACGACCGAGGAGATCGAGACCGCGGCCGACGAAGGGCGCTGGCCGGGGGACACCGGCACGCTCGCGCTCGATGCGCGGCGGGCGTTCCTCAGGCTGGTGAAGGGTCCGTACCTTTCGGCCGCGCGCGAGCCCGGTCCATGGGCGGCGCTACTCGCAGACGAGAGGACCGTCCGCTCGCGGCTGCACGATCTCTTCCTCGATCTCGTGATCGACCGCGATGCCGGCTTCGCCTTCGTCCGCAACGCGCAGACCGGCGAGGTCGAGGCACCCGTCGCCGTGCGCAGTGAGCAGCTGACATTCCTCGACACGGCGATGCTGCTCGTCCTCCGGCAGATGCTGCTCTCGGGTGAGGGAGAATCCCGCGTGATCGTCGGGCGGGAGGAGGTCTTCGAGCAGCTTGGGCCTCTGCGCACGGTCGATCGCGACGAGACCGACTTCGGCAAGAGGCTGAACTCCTCCTGGGGAAAGATGAAGAACCGGTTGCGCGTCGTGCACACGGTCTCGGAGGACCGCGTGGAGATCTCGCCAGTGCTGCGCATGCTCGTCGATGCCGAGCAGGTTGCGGCGATCCGCGCCGAGTACGAGCGGGTCGCGCGAGGGGAGTCCGCCCCGGTGACGTCGGGGATCGACACCGGGGCGGAGGATGACGATGCTGCTTGATCTTCCCGCCGCCCAGGCGTCGGACGAGCTTCGGATCGGGCAGTGGCGACTCGCCCGCATCGAGGTCGTGAACTGGGGCACGTTCGACGGTGCGCACCGGATCGAGGTCTCCCGAAAGGGCCACCTGATCACGGGAGCCTCCGGATCCGGCAAGTCGTCGCTTCTCGATGCGATCGCCGCGGTGCTCACGCCCGAGAAATGGCTCCGATTCAACGCCGCCGCGCAGGACGCCTCCTCTCGGGGCAACGATCGTGGGCTCGTCAGCTACGTGCGCGGTGCGTGGAGCAAAGAGGCGGACGAGCATGAGGATCGCGCGGTCGCCAGCTACCTCCGCTCGCGGGCCACGTGGAGCGGCGTGCTTCTGCACTACGAGAACCTGCGTGACGCGCCGGTGACGCTGGTGCGGCTGTTCCACCTGCCCGGCACGAGCACGAGCCGCGCCGATCTCAAGGACGCGCTCGTGATGCTGCGCACGGAGATCTCGCTCACGGACCTCGCGGGGTTCGTGGCGAAGGGCATCGAGGCGAGGCGGCTCAAGGCAGCATTCCCGGAGGGTCTCGTCTCGACGAGCAGCCACGGAGGCTTCTACGCGCGCGTGCGACGCGTTTTCGGGATCGGCGGGGACAACGCCCTGCATCTGCTGCACAAGACGCAGTCCGCGAAGAACCTGGGCGATCTCGACCACCTGTTCCGCACATTCATGCTCGATCGCCCTGAGACGTTCGACCAGGCGCGCAACGCGACCGAGCAGTTCCGGGAGCTGAACACCGCGCACGAGCACGTCGTTGAGCTGCGCCGGCAGGTCGAGCATCTCGATCACCTCGCCGAGGTCGTCGCGGACTATGACCGCGCGGCACGCGAGGTCGGCGAGGCCCAGCGACTGCTCGCCGCGCAGGAGGTTTTCCAGGATCGGTTCCACCTGCAGATTTCCGAGGGGGATCGGGCCGATCAGATCGTGACGCTCGCCCGCGAAACCGAGGCGCGGGACCGAGCCCGTGCCGCCCAGCGGGAGGCGGAGGACGCGCTGCAGGCCGCACGCTTGCGCGAGGCGAACCTGGGCGGGGCGGACGCCGCGTTGCTGCGGAGCCGGATCGAGGACGCCCGGCGCTGGGCGGACCGCATCCGGAAGAACGTCGAGAACTTCGCCGCCGAGTTGTCGGGCGCCGGGATCGAGAGCGTTCCCGGCAGCGCCGCCGATTTCGCCGAGCTGCAGGAGTCGGCGCGTGAGGCGCTCGGCCAGAGGCGAGAGGGCGGCGACGACCACGCAGCGTACGCACGTCACGCCGCGGCCAAGCGCGAGATGACGCGAATCGACGAGGAGCTGACGGCGCTGAAGAACCGCCGAAGCAACATCGAACCGCGCCTGCTCGGCGTACGGGAGCGGCTGTGCGCCGAACTGGGCGTGAGCGAGAAGGCGCTGCCGTTCGGCGGGGAGCTCATCGACGTCCTGCCCGAGTATGCGGAGTGGACGGGTGCTCTCGAGCGCGTGCTGCGTCCGATCGCATCCGCGCTTCTCGTGCGCGACGTCGATCTGCCGCGCGTGCGCCGGTACATCGACGGTTGGCACCTCGGCACGCGGCTCGTCATCGAAGCCGTCCCGGCCGAGGCGGAGGCGCCCCGCCCGGCGGCCGCGCCGCAATCGCTGCTGTACCGCATCCGCGTCACCGACGGCCCCTTCGCGTCCTGGCTGCAGCGCCGACTTTCGGATGCCTACGACATCTCGTGCGTCGACAGTCCCGACGACCTCGATGCAGTCGAGCGCGGCGTCACGATCGCCGGGCAGGTCAAGCTCGCTGCCCGGCGCTACGAGAAGAACGACCGGCATGAAATCGGGGATCGTCGGCACTGGATCCTCGGATCCGACAACCAGGCGAAGATCGACCATCTCTTGGAGCGCCGCCGCGAGATGGAGCGTGAGGAGGGCCTCGCGCTCGCTGTGCTTGAGGAGAGACGCGCGGCCGCCGAGGCCGATGCCGCTCGGCGCGGGGTGCTGCGTCGCCTCCTGACCCAGGACTGGTCCGAGTTCGACGTCGCCGCGGCCCACGCGGCGCTCGAGGCCCGCGAAGGCGAGCTCACCCTTCTGACGGAGCGCAGCAGAGAACTGGAGGAGGCCTCGCGGGAGGTCGCGTCCGCCGAGGCTCTCAAGAAGGAGCGCGACGACGAGGCGGAGACCGCGAGCAGAGCGGCGGCGATCGCCGAGAATGCGCTGCAGCAGACAGACGAGCTCATCGAGCGCCTGACCGATCGGCTCGCCGGGCGCACCCTCGACGACACGGACGCGACCGACCTCGAGGCGCGCTATCGCGCCGTCCAGCGCCGCATCGACGGCACGAACATCGCGCAGGTCGGGGCGGCGGTTGTCAAGCACCTCCACGCGGTCGTTGACGAGAGCGCGAGGAGCCGGTCCCGCGCGGAGGCGGAGTTCGTCCGCCTCGCCGCGGAGTTCCGCACGAGGTGGGAGGCTGCCGCGGCCGACCTCGCGCCCCATATCGACGACCGCGGGGGCTTCCTGGCGTTGCGGGAGGCGATCCGCTCTCGCGGCCTGCCCGATCACGAAGAGAACTTCCGGCGGCTGCTCCGCGAGAAGTCACGCGACCTCATCGGTCATCTGCTCAAGGAGATCCGCGATGCGCCGAAGGAGATCGAGGAGCGGATCGATCCGGTCAACGCCTCGCTCGGCCGCTCCCTGTTCGATGTCGACCGGTTCTTGAGGATCCGGGTGAAGGTGAAGAGGCCCCCGGAGGCGATCGAGTTCATCGGGCAGCTCAAGAGCATCGTCGACGGCTCCTTCGACCAGGACGACGCCAGGGCCGAGGAGCGGTTCACCGTGCTGAAGAGCGTGATGGACCGACTCGAATCAGCCGACAACGGTGACCGTATCGATGCCCTGTGGCGGCAGCGCTGCCTCGACACCCGCGAGCACGTGACCTTTCAGGCTCAGGAGGTCGACCGGGCGGGGCGTGTGCTGAACGTCCACGACTCGAGTGCCGGGCTGTCCGGCGGGCAGAGGCAAAAGCTCGTGATCTTCTGCCTCGCGGCCGCCTTGCGGTACCAGCTCACGGACGACGACCAGGACGTGCCCACCTACGGCACGATCGTGCTCGATGAGGCGTTCGACAAGGCGGACAGCCAGTACACGCGCATGGCTATGGATGTCTTCCGCGAGTTCGGGTTCCACATGATCCTCGCCACGCCGCAGAAGCTGCTGCAGACGATCGAGCGGTACATCGGCGCCGTCACCAGCGTCTCGAATCCCACGCGCCGGCAGTCGCTTCTGGCGAACGTCCCCTTCGAGGAGGCGGCCACCGGCGTGATCGGAGGAGCGGACTGATGCCGGCGCCCGTCACCGTCGACGAGGCGCGCGCCCGAGCGGCCAAGCTCGTCGAACGGGATCGGCGGGGCTGGGCGGCCGCAGGCGATGGCGCCGGCGCTGCCTGCGAGATCCCGCTGCGTCCGCCGAATGAGCGGGCCGCGTTGGCCGACCCCCGTGCCGCGGCAGAGTGGGCGGCAGCCTGGCGTGCCGTGGGCGGCGACGGGGTCGTCGTGCGATGGAGCTCGCGGAGCTGGCCGAGCATGGGGCGGCAGGAGATCCCGGAGAGGGTGATCCTGACCGGCGCTGACGCGATCGCGCGCTTCGCCGGCCGCGATGTGGCAGGCGACTGGGCGCGGCTGCGGGACCGCGCGCAGGCGCTTCGGGAGCGTCTCGGAACCCCTGGCGGGCGCGGCGGCGAGCTCGGCCGCGCGCGGGACGGCGCGGAACCCGAGTCCGCGTTGGTCGATGCGATCCGACGCCACGGCACCGCCATCGATCGCCTCGATGATCCCGACTTCGCCCTCCTGCTGCACGTGCTCTGCTGGTTGCGTGAGAACCCGTCCTCGGGATACCGGCTGCGACAGGTGCCGATCCCGGGTATGCACACCAAGTGGCTCGGGGCCCGGCGGGCTCTCGTCGAGGGGCTTCATGCGGCGGTCACGGGCAGCGTTTCCCTTGGGCTCGTGGGCGCCCCCGAGACGGTTCGTGTGCGCTTCCTCGACCCGTCATCGCGCCCGGGCGGGCTGACGGATGTGACCGCGCCGATCCAGGAACTCGCGGCCATGACGATCGCGCCGGACACGGTGCTCGTCTTCGAGAACCTCGAGTCGGTGCTCGCCCTGCCGGACTGGCCCGGAGCGGTCGCGATCCATGGGGCAGGCTACGCCGTCCCGGTCCATGCGATCCCGTGGGCGCGGCGCGGGCGAGTCGTGTACTGGGGAGACCTCGATGCCGACGGCTTCGCGATCCTGCACCGCCTGCGCGCCCACGGAGTCGAGGCCCGCAGCGTCCTGATGGATGAGGAGACTCTGCTCGCCTACCGCGACCTGTGGGTGCCGGACCCCGGGGGTGTCGCCCGTCGTGCGCTGCCGACCCTGACCCCGGCAGAGCAGCGAACCCTCGATCGGATCGCGGACGAAGGCGGTGTGCGCCTGGAACAGGAGCGCATTCCATGGCCGGCCGCGCTCGACGCGCTCCGCGCGGCGGCCATTCGTTCCTGACCGCCCCCGCGCCCGTGCCACCCTCGACGTCGCCACGGGCTGAGTTTGTTCGCGAGCTCAGTCGGTGCCGGAGTCGAAGGCCGCGGCCTCGCCGACCTCGTCCATCGCCGAGGCGGCCTGCTCGCCCGCCGGGCTGAGAGGCACGGCCGACTCCACGATCGCGCCGGCCTCGCCGCGCTCGAGCGCGCCGATCAGCTCGCCCGTGGCGCCGCCGATGATGCCGCGGGCCACGTAGCCCTCCAGCCGCGCGCGCGAGTCGGCGATGTCGAGGTTGCGCATGGTGAGCTGGCCGATGCGGTCGGTCGGCCCGAAGGCGGCGTCGCCCACGCGCTCCATCGACAGCTTCTCGCCCGCGTACGACAGGGCCGGGCCGCTCGTGTCGAGGATCGTGTAGTCCTCGCCGCGGCGCAGGCGGATCGTCACGGTGCCCGAGATGGTGGATCCGACCCACTTCTGGATCGACTCGCGCAGCATGAGCGACTGCGGCTCGAGCCAGCGGCCCTCGTACATGAGGCGGCCGAGGCGGCGGCCCTGCTCGTGGTACGTGGCGAGGGTGTCCTCGTTCACGATCGCGTTCACGAGGCGCTCGTAGGCGATGAACAGCAGCGCCATGCCGGGCGCCTCGTAGATGCCGCGCGACTTGGCCTCGATGATCCGGTTCTCGATCTGGTCGCTCATGCCCAGGCCGTGGCGGCCGCCGATCGCGTTGGCCTCCTGCACAAGCGCGACGGCGTCGGGGAACTCGCGGCCGTTGATGGCGACGGGGCGGCCGGCCTCGAAGGTCACGGTGACGTCCTCGGTCGCGATCTGCACCTCCGGGTCCCAGAACCGCACGCCCATGATGGGCTCGACGGTCTCGAGCGAGACGTCGAGGTCCTCGAGGGTCTTGGCCTCGTGCGTGGCGCCCCAGATGTTCGCGTCGGTCGAGTACGCCTTCTCCGTCGAGTCGCGGTACGGGTAGCCGTGCGCGACGAGCCACTCGCTCATCTCGGTGCGGCCGCCGAGCTGCGTCACGAAGTCGGCGTCGAGCCACGGCTTGTAGATGCGCAGGCGGGGGTTGGCCAGCAGGCCGTAGCGGTAGAACCGCTCGATGTCGTTGCCCTTGTAGGTGGAGCCGTCGCCCCAGATGTCGACGCCGTCCTCCTTCATGGCGCGCACGAGGAGCGTGCCGGTCACGGCCCGGCCGATCGGGGTGGTGTTGAAGTACGTGCGCCCGGCGGAGCGGATGTGGAACGCGCCGCACGCGAGCGCCGACAGGCCTTCCTCGACGAGCAGCGGCTTGCAGTCGATGAGCCGCGACTTCTCCGCGCCGTACTGCAGCGCGCGCTCCGGGATCGACGCGATGTCGTCCTCGTCGTACTGGCCGAGGTCGCCCGTGTACGTGTAGGGGACCGCGCCGGCGTCCTTCATCCAGGCGACGGCGCAGGAGGTGTCGAGACCTCCCGAGAAGGCGATGCCGACGCGCTCGCCGACGGGCAGGGACTGAAGGACGTTCGACATGGCCTCAATCCTAGGCGGCGCGCGACGGTGCGCCCCGTCTCGGGAGGCGCCGCCGCAGGCCGGCCCCGCCGCGGGGCGGTCGCGACCGACCGCGGTCACGGCACGGGGCTCTCCTCGAGGCGCTGCTCGAACTCCTCCACGTCGCCCTCGCTGAGCAGCTGGCGGCCGAGGAAGTACAGCTGCAGCCCCTCCAGCGGCGCGCCGCTGCGGGCCTGGTCGGCCTCGGCACGCTGGCGGAACACGCCGGTGTCGTCGTGCGTGAGGTCGGTGAGTGTCGCGTACATGAGGTTCGGATCGGGGGCGCCGCCCGATCCGTACGGATCGTCGTCCGAGATCTCCGTGTAGTACTCCCACACGGTCTGCGTCTCCGGATCGGCGGATCCGTACAGCTTCTCGAGGGTCTCCTCGCTGATCCCCTGCGACTCGTTCAGCGGATACAGCGTCCAGTAGTTGCCCGCGTCGAGCAGCACCTCGTCGATGGCGGCCATGACGGCCCGCTTCTGCGACAGCGAGCGGATCGGCTGCTCGGTGGCCCAGACGGGTGCGCTGTACTCCACGAGCATCGACTCGCCGCCGTAGCCGTTGCGCTCGGGGCGGGTGCTCTCGTCCGAGATGCGCACCCAGGTGAACCCGAACTGCGCCGACAGCTCCTCGCGCACGAGCCGCGACAGCTCCTCGAAGCGCGCGCTCACCTGCTCGAGCGAGTCGGCCTCCCGCACGAGATCCGGATCGACGTCCCGGATGCCGGGGTACGCGCGCTCGCCCTGCTCCTCGACCGTGGTGCCGTCGTAGGCGCCGGCCGCCGACGAGCGCAGCGCGCTGGCCGCGCCGATCGTGCCGACGTTCAGGATGACGGTCGTCGCGAGGGCGATCGCGGCGATCGTGCGGGCGCTCGGAACGAAGAGCGCCGCCACCACCACGGCGACGACGACCAGCTGGAGGGCGAGCATGGTCGTGCCGTAGATCGCGTCGGTCGCGCCTTGCGCGAGCATCACGAGCAGCGCGAGCGCGAAGAGCGCGGCCGCCCCGAGCGCCGCCCAGCCCATCCAGTGCCGGGCGGGGCGCTGCCGCGGCGTCGCCTGTGGCGGCAGCGGCGCGCCGAGCGGCGCCAGCTCGGGCGCGAACGGCGAGGAGGGGAACCGGCGCGGGCGCTCGTAGCCGCCCGGCGGCGGCGTGGGCGGAGCGCCGTCGTGGTTCGAGACGAAGCGCGCGCGATTCACCATGGCTTGTCCGTTCCGCCGCCCGATCCCTCGCCGTCGTCGCCGCCCTGCTCGCGCTCCTCGGCGCCGTCCTCGAGCTTCTGCTCGATCTCGTCGAGCTTGTCCTGCTGCTCCTGCTCGCCCGGCTGATCCTGCTCGTCGCCCTCGGATCCGTCGTCCGGCGGCGGCTGCTCCTGCTGCTTCCGCTGCAGACGATCCTGCTGGTCGTCCTGCGTCTGGGAGTTGTCGCGCTCCGGATCGGGCGACTGCTCGTTCGCCTCGGGGGTGCGGCACTCCTCGGGCAGCGACGCGTTGAGCGCGAGGGCCTCGGCGTAGAACTCCTGGGCCTCGGCCGGGTCGTCGGCCGCGTCGCCCTGGCGCTCGATCACGAGCGCCAGGTTGAGCTGCACCGCGCACACCTCCAGGCCGTGCGCGAGCGGCAGCGCCCGCTCGAACTGCGCCCGCGCCTCGGGCAGTCGCTCCATGCCGGCGAGCCCGACGCCCTGGTTGTACGGCGCCTTGTACGGCTCGAACCAGTTCAGTGGCTCCTGCCCCTGCGCGGCCGCGACGGTGCGTGCCGGGTCGCCCTGCACGTGGGCGGTGACGGACTGGTGCGCGAAGGCGTACATGCTGAGGATCTTCACCACCACGACGAGGCCGACGAGGGCGAACGGCGCGACGCCGAGCAGCAGCCAGAGGCGCAGGCGCGAGCGCGTCATCGGGTTCCTCCCTTCGCGGGGGCGGCCAGCCGCAGCGTGCGGCCGACCCGGGCGGACGCGATGAGCACCTCGGTCAGGAGGAGTCCCGCGACCACGAGACCCAGGATCCACGACAGCTCGGTGCGCGCGCCGGGGGTCTCCTGATCCGCCACCGTCGTCGTCTCGGCGGGCGCCTCGGGCAGCTGCGGCTCCTCACCCGGCAGCCGGTGCTGATACGGCACGCCCAACTGCTCGGCGATCGTGCCGAGCGCGGCCTCGTCGATGCGCGAGAGCGCCGGCTCGCCGGTGGCGGGGTCCTCGAGGTACTCGCCCGTCGGCCCCTCGACGCCCGGCTCGACGCGCGGGATCCGCCCGCCCTCCTCGGTGCCGTAGCCGAGCACGGCCCCGCCGTCGACGAGCTCGGCGCTCGCCGCGAACGACTCCGGTTCGCCGGTCGCCGTCTGCTCCCCGTCGCCCAGGTAGAACACCATGCGGGCGCGCTCGGCCTGTGACTCCTGCGCGTTGCGCAGGGTCTGCTCGAGCACGTCGGCGGCGATGCCGATCGAGCTGCCGGAGGCCCGGTCGGCCGGCGGCGGCGCCATCACCTCGAGGGAGGCAATGAGCGCGCTCGTGTCGGTCGTGAGCGGCAGCCGCAGCTGCGCGCTGTCGTCGAAGGCGATCAGGGCGAACCGCGCGCCCGGGTACTCCTCGACGATGGCGCGCACGTCCTCGGTGACGCCGTCCATCCGCCGCTCGCCGCTCCAGTCCTCCGCGAGCATGCTCGCGGTGTTGTCGAGCGCGATGACGATGTCGACGTCGGTGGCGACCGAGCGCGCCGCGCCGTCCGGGATGCCGGGCCGGAACGCGAGCGCCGTGCACGCGAGCACGAGCGCGACGCGCAGGATCCACGTCGCACGGTCGGCGCCGGTGCGCGCCCTCGCGAGCGCCCACACGGCCGCCGCGAGCACGGGAAGGCACAGCGCCAGCAGCAGCAGCGGATGCAGGACGGGCAGGAAGGTCACAGCTTCACCCTCCACGCGACGAGGATCAGCACGAGGACGAGCATGAGCGTCACGACGATCCAGAGCGTGGGCTCGTCGGTCCACATCACCTCGATCTCGCCCCGCAGCGCCGTGGCCTCCTCCTGCTGCACCTGGTCGACGATCTCGGCGACGGTCGTCGTGCCGCGCAGGCCGTACGCCTCGCCGCCCGTCGACCGCGCCGCCGCCACGAGCTGCTGCGAGACCTCGTCCTCGTCCTGGATGGGGTTGAGCGAGAACACCCGCACGCCCACCGAGGCGGAGTATGCGGCCGCCTCCTCGAGGGTCAGCACGCTCGCGCCGGCGACCTCGTTGTCGGTGGCGAGGATGATGGAGCGCGAGCGGTCCTCGTCGGAGTGGTCGAACCGCATCGCGCACGCGGCCAGGCCGTCGCCGATGAGCGAGGCGCCCGGGCCGTCGAGCGTGCCCAGCCAGTGCTCGGGCGTGACGTCGCCGTACTCGAAGCTCTCGCGCATCGACTCGAGGTGCTCGCGCACGAACGCGTAGTCGTCGGTGAGCGGGAAGACCTGCACGGGCGAGGCGTTGAAGATCGTCAGGCCGATGCGCTCGCCCTCGAAGCCGTCGACGAGTTCGAGGAAGACGTCGAGCACCTCCTTGTCGACCTCCGTCATCGATCCGGAGACGTCGAGGCACAGCATGATGTCGCGGCTCGTGTTCTCGGGCACGATCGTCTGCGCCGCCATGGGACGCGCCACGACCACGCCGCCGGCGACCGCCGCCGTGCCGGCGAGCAGCGCGATGGCGGCCAGGCCCAGGGCGCGGCGCCGCGTGGCCCGCCGCACGGCGGGGAGCTCGCGCAGCCGCTCGGCGCGCGCCACGAGGCGGCCGTCGCCCCCGCGCGCGCCGCGGCCCCGACGCAGTCCCCACGCCAGGCCTGCGCCGATGGCCACCACGGCCGCCACGGCGATGGCGATGAGGGGCCAGATGCTCGTCAGTGCCATGCGTTCACCACCTCGCGGGCCGCCGAGGCGCCGGCATGCGGATCGATGACGGGACCGCGGGCGAACAGGCTCGGGTAGTAGTGGCGCTTGACCGCGTCGACGAGCGCGGGGTGCACGCCGTGCGCCTCGAGCTCGTCGAGCGACATGACCGGCGCGGCGATGCCGGTGTACTCGTTCACGAACGCGCGGGTCAGACCGCTCAGCTCGTGGTTGGCCCGGCGGGGGCTGAGCGCGCCGTCGGCGTATGCGCGCTCGACCTCGTCGATCCGGCGCAGGTAGTCGCCGCGCAGGGCGTCGAGTGCCTGCGCGGTGGGGCGGCCGTCGTCGGCCGGCGGCGCCTTCACGGGGCGCTCGCGCGTGAGGAACAGGATGAGCCACACGGCCAGCACGATGACGACGAGGATCGCGGCGGCCAGCAGCAGCCAGCCGCCGCCGTACTGCACGGGCGGGTAGAGCTCGTCGGCGGGCGCGGCCAGCCGCGCCGCCGCCTCAGCGCGCGCCGACATGGGCGGCCCTCCTGTGCAGCAGCGCGATGAGCCGCGGCACGACGTCGTCGTGGGTCGACACGTCGGCGTGGCTGATCTCGAGCGCGTTCAGCGTCTCGGCGCGGCGGGCGTCCTCGGCCTCGCGCTCGGCCGCGAGCTCGCGCCGCACCTCCTCGTCGCCGTGCAGGAACTCCGGCACCCGCCAGCCGCTGTCGACGTCGCGCCGGGCGTCGCGCGAGGCCCGCTCGAGCACGGGATCGGCGTCGCGCACCGTGATCCACAGCACGTCGTGCTGCACGCGCAGGCGCCGCAGCGCCGCCTCGTGCTCGTCGGTGAGCGGCGCCTCGTCCGTGACGACGACGATGATCATGCGGCGCTGCACGGTGCGGGCGATCGTGCGCAGCAGCGCCGCGCGGTCGCTCGGGGCCGAGGCCGGGGTGCACGCCGCGTCGATCGTGCGCAGCGCGTGCTCGAGCGCGCCCTCGGACCGGCGCGGCGGCGTGCGGCGCACGTCGGCGGCGTCGCCGTAGAGCACGCTGACGTCGTCGCCGTGGCGCACGCTCAGCAGCCCCAGCGCGCCGACGGTCATGATCGCCAGCTCCTTCTTCGAGGTCTCGTCCGGCGCCACCGCCGCCATCCGCCGTCCCGTGTCGACGGCGAACAGGATCGTGTGCATGCGCGTGGCGCGGGAGCGCTTCACGAGCAGGGTCGATAGGCGTGCGGTGGCGCGCCAGTCGATGTCGCGGATGTCGTCGCCGTGCTCGTAGCGGCGCAGGTCCTCGAAGTCCAGGCTCCGCCCGTGCAGCAGCGACGCGTACGCGCCGTCGAGCGCGTGCATCGACTTGCGCCGCGAGTGGATGAAGAGCTTGCCCTTCACCCGCGTGAGCAGGGTGGTCATGCGGTCACGGGGTCGGGACCGACTGGAAGATCGCGTCGATGAGGTCCTCGCTGCGGATGCCGTCGGCCTCGCCCTCGAACGTGAGCAGCACGCGATGGCGCAGCACGAGGTGGCGCAGCGTGCGCACGTCCTCCGGCAGCACGTGCGTGCGGCCGTTGAGCAGCGCGAGCGCGCGCGAGCACTGCAGGAACGCGATGCTCGCCCGCGGGCTCGCGCCGTACTTGATGTAGCGCGCCTTCTCCTCGCCGATGTAGGGCGCGGGGTTCCGCGTGACATAGCTGATCCCGACGATGTAGTTGCGCACGGCGGGGGAGACGTGGATGCGGCTGGCGACGTCCTGCATCATCAGGACGTCCTCGATCGTCGCGGAGCTCTCGAGGTGGCGCTCCGGGTCGAGCACGCCGGTGTCGATGCGCTGCAGCACCTCGAACTCCTCGGCGGGGCTCGGGTACTCCACGATCTCCTTGATCAGGAAGCGGTCCAGCTGCGCCTCGGGCAGCTCGTACGTGCCCTCCTGCTCGATGGGGTTCTGGGTGGCGATCACGAGGAACGGCTTGGGAAGGTGATGTACCTCGCCGCCGATCGTGGTCTGCCGCTCCTGCATCGCCTCGAGCATGGCGCTCTGCGTCTTGGCGCTCGAGCGGTTGATCTCGTCGAGCAGCACGAAGTTCGCGTGCACCGGGCCGAGCACCGTGCGGAACGAGCCGGTCGAGGCGTCGTACACCTGGTTGCCGGTGATGTCGCTGGGCAGCAGGTCGGGCGTGCACTGGATGCGCTTGAAGTCGGCCGCGATCGTGTCGGCCAGCGTGCTCGCCGCCGTCGTCTTGGCCAGGCCGGGAACCGACTCGAGCAGGATGTGCCCGTTGGCGATCAGCGCGATGAGCAGGCTCGTGCGCAGTCGTTCCTGACCGACCACCCTGCGCGAGTACGCCGTCGCGATGTGGTCGAGCACCTCGCGCGCGCGGGCCAGCTCCTGATCGGTCGGTGCAGTGCTCATCGGTTCCCCTCCGTGTGCCTCCGGCCAGCCTACGTGGGCGCCGCCGACCCGGCCGCGGGGAGTTGTGCCCGGTCGACGCGATGAGGTGTGCGCGACGGGGTCTGCTGTCACTGCGGCCCCGTCGCCGTTCTGGGGAACTTTTGGGTCGGTCCAAAACTTGATTGTCAATGCCCAAATAATTTGGGATATTTGGGATGTGACCCCAAACCAAGTGCGAGCTGTCGTCGCGGCGGGGGAGTCGATCGCCGTCGAGTTCAGATCGGATCGTCCGCGTCTCGCCGACGATCGCATCGTCGAGGTCGTCGTCTGCATGGCCAACGCACAGGGAGGCACGCTGCTGATCGGCGTCGAGGACGACGGGTCGATCACGGGGGCGCAACCGCGGCATGGGGATGTGACGAATCCGCGCCGCCTGCAGGCGATGATCTCGAACAAGACTGTGCCGTCCGTCGTCGTGGAGGTCGAAGTCGTGGCACTCGACGACGTGCATGTGATCCTGGTGGAAGTGCCGAAGGCCGCCACCGTCACGGGCACGTCCGGGGGTCAGTACACACGACGCGGTCTGGGCGGTGACGGTCGCCCGGCATGCTTCCCATTTCTCGCGCACGAGATGCTCGCCTCCCGCATCGAGAGGGGCGAGGTGGACTATGCCGCGATCGAAGAGCCCGGCGCCACTCTGGATGATCTCGACCCCGCGGAGTTCGAGCGTCTTCGACGGCTGGTCGAGCAGTCAGGTGCGCCCTCCGCTCTCGCGACGCTCAGCGACCTCGATATCGGCCGCGCACTGGGCGTGATCGATGGCCACGATGGTGCGCCGCTCATCCGTCGCGGTGCGCTTCTTCTCTTCGGTCAGGCCGAGCGATTGCGTGAGTTCATTCCCACCCATGAGACGGCGTTTCAGGTGTTGTCCGGCACGAGCGTGCGGCAGAACCAGTTCGGAAACGCGCCGCTCCTCAGCGCGGCGGAGGACCTGTACGCGAAGCTCATGAGGTATGACGAAGAGGACGAGCTCGACATCGGTCTGACACGCATCTCGGTGCCGCGAATCCCGGCGGTTGCGGCGCGCGAGCTCATCGCCAATGCGCTGGTGCACAGGGACTACACGATGCAGGGCCCCGTCTCGATCCAGCTCACCGATGAGGAGTTGACGGTGTCGAACCCGGGTGGTCTCCCGCGCGGTGTCACCCTCGACAACCTGCTGTCGACGTCTCAGCCGCGCAGTCGGATTCTGTCGGAGGCGTTCTTCCGTGCAGGGCTGGTAGAGCGAACCGGACGCGGAATCAACCGGGTGTTCGAATGGACGCTCCGCAGTGGGCGTGCTGCACCCGACTACTCGCGAACCGATGCGGACCATGTGGTGGTCACCCTGCCGGTCGGTCGCGCTGACCTCGCCGTTGTGCGCTTCCTCGTCGCGCATGCGGAGAGGCGCGGTCGCCCGTTCTCGGTGGAGGAGTTGCTGGTCCTCCATGCGTTGCAGGACGACCCGCGTCTCACGGTCGGTGAACTGGCGTCGACGGTACAGCGCTCTGAGATCGCCACCCGCGCGGTCCTGACGCGAATGCTCGAGGATGGACTCATCGAAATGCGCGGCAACGGCCGCGGACGTCGATACACGTTAAGCGCAGCGACCTACCGTGAGATCAGCACGCCCGCAGGCTACGTCCGAGTCCGCGCCTTCGATGACGAGCAGCAGGAGCAGATGGTTCTGTCATACGTTCGTTCGCACGGCAGCATCACCCGCGCCCAAGCAGCGCACCTCTGCTCCCTGAACTCGGACGCGGCCAAGAACCTCCTCCGGTCCCTGAAGGCGCGTGGCGTCCTGAAGATGATCGGAGAACGTCGAGGGGCGCGGTATGTGCTCCCAGAAGCGACTGACTGACGCCGGCGTACCTGCCGCCGCTCAGCGCGCGGGGGCTGCCGCCGTCCCGCATCGACAGCGCGGGAGTTCTGCCCGCGGCGGGTGCGCTCACGTGCGTCGACTATGCGACGGGGCGCACCACCACGGGAACCGGGTCGATCCCCACCGTCACGCGCTCGCCGAACTCGAGCCGCTCGGCGGCCGCGTGCTGCAGCCACAGCAACGCGTCCGTCTCGGTGCGCACGAGGGTCCGGCGCAGGGATCCGAGGAAGGTGGATTCCTGCACCACCGCCGGGATCGTGCCGCCCAGGCGCACGTTCTCGGGCCGGACGAGGGCCTCTGCCGCGCCGTCCGGGGCCTGGCCGATCACGGGCAGCGCGACGCCCAGCACATCCGCGACGCCTGACGTCACCGTGGCCGGGACGGTCGACGACAGGCCGACGAACGCCGCCACGAACGGCGTCTGCGGGCGCAGATAGAGATCCTCGGGCGTGCCGATCTGCTCGATCCTCCCGGCGTTCATCACGGCGATCCGGTCGGAGACGGCGAGCGCCTCCTCCTGATCGTGCGTGACGAACACGGTGGTGGTGCCGAGGCGCAGCTGGATGCGGCGGATCTCGTCGCGCAGCTGCACGCGCACCTTCGCGTCGAGCGCGGACAGCGGCTCGTCCAGCAGCAGCACACGCGGCTCGGTGACGAGCGCGCGGGCGAGCGCGACGCGCTGCTGCTGACCGCCGGACAGCTGATGCGGGAACCGGTCGGCGAGGTGCCCGAGCCCGACGAGGTCGAGGGCGTCGCCGGCGCGCTTCGTCGCCTGCGCGCGGCCCACGCCGCGTCGACGCAGGCCGAACGCGGTGTTGTCGACGACCTTCAGGTGCGGGAACAGCGAGTACGCCTGGAACACCATGCCGATGTCACGCTTATTGGTCGGAGTACCGGAGACGTCCTGCCCCCCGAACAGCAGAGATCCGCCGGTGGCCTGCTCGAGACCGGCCAGCACACGCAGAGCCGTGGTCTTGCCGCAGCCCGACGGGCCCAGCACCGACACGAACTCCCCCGGCTGGATGTCGAGGTCGATGCCGTGCAGCACCCGAGTGGGGCCGTAGTCCTTCACGATGCAGCGCAGCTCCACGTGTGTTCCCGCTCCCGCGTCCGCGAGCAGCGCGTTGTCGGATGTGCGCGGCAGCTGGCGTGCGGTGCCGATCGGTGTGGTGGTCATGTCCGATCCTTCGCCTTCCTGCCGGGGCGCGCGGCGCCCCCGCCGACCCCTCCGATGATGAGCAGCAGAACGAAGACGAACACCAGCGCGATCAGCGTGAAGATGGCGGGTGCGTAGACGTCCTGCTTGCTGACGACGACCATCGCCGTCTGCAGCACCTGACGGTTCAGCAGCGACGCGATCGTGAACTCGCCGAGTACGACGGCGACCGAGATGAGCGACGCGGCCAGCAGGCCCTGTCGCAGGTTGGGCGCGAGGACCCGCAGCACCACCGTGACCCAGCCGGATCCGAGCGAGCGCGCAGCCTCCGCGAGGGTACGCATGTCGATCGCGTCGATCGACGCCTGGATGGCGCGGTAAGCGAAGGGCAGCACGGTGACGCCGTACGCGAAGGCCAGCGTCCACGCGCCGGTGCCGAGCATGCGCGACACCTGCAGATACACCGGTGAGAGACCGACGACCAGCACAATCGCGGGGATCGAGATCGGCAGCAGGGCGGCGAACTCGAAGGCGCGCTTGAGCGAGGGGAACCGGAGGTTGACCAAGATGATCGTCGGAGCGATCAGAAGCAGCACGATCAGTGCGGTGACGAGCGCGAGGATCAGTGAGTTGACGAGCCCTGTCCACAGCGGTCTCAGCGTGCCGGCCGCGGCGGGGTCGATCAGCCGCGCCCAGTTCGCGCCGGAGTACCCGTCGCCGTCGCGCAGCGTGTACAGGAAGGTCGCGATCAGCGGGATCAGGAAGAACAGGCCGACGACCACGCCGATGACGCCGCGGGTGACGCGCGACGGTGCGATCAGGCCCGCGCTCATCGCTGCCACCTCGTGGCGCGGCTCTGGATGGCGGAGTAGCCCCACATCACCAGCGCCACGACGACGATCATGCCCACGGCCAGCGCCCCGGCGAGGTTCTCCCGGCCGAGGACAGTCTCGCTCGTGAGCGCCCCGCGGATGTGGAGCGGGATGATCGGCGCGCCCTGGCTGACGAGGGCCGCGGCCGTCGCGTAGGACGAGAATGCGTTTGCGAACAGCAGCAGCAGGCTGGCGAGGAATGCGGGCGCCAGCACAGGGATCCCGATCTGGGTCCAGAACCCGAGCCGCGTGCCGCCGAGGGTCAGGTTGGCCTCGGCCCACTGCGGCCTCAACGCGGTCAGTGCGGGCATGAAGGTGATCACCATGAGCGGCACCTGGAAGTAGATGTAGGGGGCGATGAGGCCCGGCAGGTCGTAGAGCCAGGTTCCCCCGGCGTAGATGTCGATGCCGAGCGCGTTCTGCAACAGCAGCGTGACGACGCCGTTGGTGCCCATCGTGGCGATGAACATGAATGCCAGCATGACGCCGCCGAACTGGGCGAGCACGCCCGCCGCCGCGTCGACGCCACGGCGGATAAGGCTCGCCTCGGGCAGCCCGAGCAGCGCGTAGCAGACCAGCGCCCCGACCACGGCGCCTACGGCGGCAGTGAGGGCGGAGATCCAGATGGTGTTGTAGAAGGCCTCGAGGATCACGGGATCGGCGAGGGCGGACAGGTTGTCGCCGGTGAGCGCACCCGCGCTGTCGAAGAGCCCGGAGCCGAGCGCGAGCACGGTCGGCAGCACGAGGAACAGCACGACATACGCCGTGAACGGCGCGAGGCCGATCCAGGGCAGTGCGGCGCGGAGGGCGCGTTGACGCGGGGCGGGAGCCGCCCCGCCGGCCGCGGAGCCCGCCGGAGCGGGCCTCGCGGCCGGAAGGGTGGCGGCGGTCATCTGATGGCCGAGGCCCACTCGGATCCGAGCAGCTCGCCGGCCGCGGTGCTCTGCTCCTCGGTCGGGACGAACGTCTCGGCCGGGGTTGCGGGGAGCGCAGCGGCGAGGTCTGCGTCGATTGTGCCGGCCTCGATCATGGCGTCCATGCGCGCGGGGCGGGCGCCGCCCTTGAGCCACAGGTTCTGCACCTCGTCGCTGTAGAGGAACTCCTGCCACAGGCGGGCGGCGGCGGGGTGCGGAGCGTCCTTGTTGATCGCCTGGTAGTAGTAGCCGGCGTAGCCCAGATCGTCGAACACGACGACCTTCCAGTCCTCGTTGTCGGCGGTGTGCACCGCGTTCAGGTAGTCCCAGTCGAACACGACCGGCGTCTCGCCGCTCGCGATCGTGGCGGGCGTCACGTCGACCTTGAGGAAGTTGCCAGCGGCGTTGAGCTCCTGGAAGAAGTCGATGCCGGGCTGGAAGTCGTCCAGACCGCCGCTCTTCAGCAGGGCCGCGAGGCCCACGCCGGCGAAGGCCGCGCCGGCCTGGGTCGGGTCGCCGTTGAGCGCCACGGCGCCCTTGAACTCTGCGCCGAGCAGGTCGTCCAGCTTGGTGATCTCCGGGAACTTGGACGAGTCGTAGCCGACGGACATGTACCCGCCGTAGTCGCCCACGAACAGGCCCGTGGGCTCCTTCAGCGCGTCGGGGATGTCGTCCCAGGTCTGCACCTGGTACGGGGCGAACATGTCGGTGTTCTGCAGCGCGACGGTCAGGCCCAGGTCGAACACGTCGGGGGCGTTGTCCTGGCCGGCGTTGTTCTTGGCGGCCTGGATCTCCTCGGCGCTGGAGGCATCCGGAGCGTCCTCCGTGATCGTGATCTCCGGGTAGCGCTCGGCGAACAGGTCGAGGATCTCGCCGTAGTTGGCCCAGTCACGCGGCAGCGCGATCACGTTGAGGGCTCCCTCGGCCTTGGCGGCCTCCTCGAGAGCCTCGAACGAGCCGAAGTCCTCGACGCTCGTGGCGGCAGCGGCGTCGGTCCCCTCGCCCCCGGAGGTGGGGGCCGCCGACGCGCAGCCGGCGAGGGCGATGGCGGACACGGCGGTGAAGCCGAGCGCGGTGAGCAGATGACGACGTGACATTGCGGGTCCTCCGGTGCGGGGCGTGTGTGCGGCGCGAGCGCGCCCGACGTCGCGCTCGGGAGGGCGCGACGCGTCGCACGCTACGCAGGCCGCGTGTCCACTCGGGACACGGCGGGTAAACGGCGCGCGCGGTCTCGGTGAATGAGACGTGACGAGGCGGCGAACCGCGGGGGCGCCTGGTGTACGTCAGCGCGCGGTGAGCGGATCGCCGCGTCGGCCGATCGCCACGACGCCAGACGCTACGACGGCGAAGGCGATCGCGATGCCGACGATGTAGATGGCCACGCCGCCATAGCCGTCTTGCACGTGCGGGTTGAGGAACGGGTACGGGTACCACCACGGGTCGCCGGTGCCGGGGTTCGTCACCAGGTTGGCGCGGACCAGCGTGTACACCGCCCACACGATCGGGTACATCACGACGATGCCGATCGCCGCCCACGGGAGCCCGCGCCGGCGCGGCGCGAACAGCACGTCGAGCAGCAGGAACAGGGGGCCGACCACGTGCAGCACCTCGTTCGACCACGGCACGGTCTGTCCCTGCGGCAGCTCGATGCCCCGCAGCAGCAGGTTGTAGACGATGCCGGTGATGATCATGAAGGTGCTCACGGCCGCCAGGGCAACCGCCAGCCACGCCGGATCGCGCTCCTCCCGCGCAGTCCAGCCGCGAATCGCGGCGATCACGAGCACGATCACCGCGAAAACGTTCGATTCGACGGTGAAGAAGCTGAAGAAGTTCCAGATCACGGTGGGCAGGTGCTGGTCGGCCTGGACGGCGTTGTCCAGTGTGCGAGCCAGCTGCGCCACGACCGCGGCGGCGATGAGCGCGGCGGCGGCGAGGCGCAGGATCCCCCACGTCACCAGCTGAATCCGGATGCGCGAGGCGGCCGTCTGCGTCGTCACGCGACTCACAGTAGCGGGCCGCGTCGGCGGTGCTCGGAGAGAGGCGGCGGGTCGGCGTGCAGGAACGTGTCCGGGCGCAGCCGTAGGCTCGATTCGTGATCACGGGTGAACTCAAGAGCAGGATCGATCGGGTCTGGGATGCGTTCTGGTCTGGTGGAATCTCGAACCCGCTTGAGGTGATCGAGCAGATCACCTACCTGCTGTTCCTCCGCCGCCTCGATGACCAGCAGACCGATGCCGAGCGCGAGCTGCACCTGACCGGCTCGACGTCGCGCCCGATGCCGTTCGGTGAGGGACAGGACCACCTGCGCTGGTCCCGACTGCGTGCCAACGGCGACAGCGCAGCGGTGTACGAAGTCATGTCGGAGGAGGTGTTTCCGTTCCTGCGCGGTCTCGGATCGGAGATCGCGGGGGTGGAGACCACCTACGGCGCTCACATGCGCGACGCGCGCTTCACCATCCCGAGCGCGGCGCTGCTCGGCAAGGTTATGGATCAGCTCGACGGCATCCCCATCAAGGATCGCGACACGAACGGCGATCTCTACGAGTACCTGCTGTCCAAGATCGCCTCGGCCGGCGTGAACGGGCAATTCCGCACGCCGCGCCACATCATCCAGCTGATGGTCGACATGATGGCACCCGAGCCCGGCATGGAGATCGTCGACCCCGCCTGCGGCACGGCTGGTTTCCTGATGGCCGCCTCGGAGTACATCCGCGACAAGCACCCCGAGGCGCTCGTCGACAAGGCGCAGTCGAAGCACTTCCACCACTCGGCGTTCCACGGCTTCGACTTCGACTCCACGATGCTGCGGATCGGGTCGATGAACATGCTTATGCACGGCGTGAACGCGCCCGACATCCGCTACCGCGACTCGCTCGCGGAGGGATCGGTGGACGACGCGGAGTCGTACGACATGGTGCTCGCCAACCCCCCGTTCGCCGGTTCTCTGGACTACGAGGCGACGAGCAAGGAGCTGCAGCGCGTCGTCAAGACCAAGAAGACCGAGCTGCTGTTCCTCGCGCTCTTCCTGCGCCTGCTGAAGACGGGCGGTCGCGCCGCGGTGATCGTGCCCGACGGCGTGCTGTTCGGATCGAGCAAGGCCCACAAGGACATGCGCCGCATGCTCGTCGACGAGCACAAGCTCGACGCCGTCGTGAAGCTGCCGTCGGGCGTCTTCAGGCCGTACGCCGGGGTGTCGACGGCGATCCTGTTCTTCACGAAGACGGGGGCCGGCGGCACCGACGACGTCTGGTTCTACGACGTGCGCAGCGACGGCTTCTCGCTTGACGACAAGCGCACGAAGCTCGAGACGTCGGATCTGCCCGACGTGCTCACCCGCTGGCGGAACCGTGCGGGGGAGAAGGAGCGCGCCCGCACGGAGCAGTCGTTCCTCGTGCCCGCCGACGAGATCCGCGGGCAGGGTTACGACCTGTCCATCAACCGCTACAAGGAGGTCGAGTACGAGGAGGTCGAGCACCGCCCGGTGGCCGACATCCTCGCCGACGTCGAGCGCCTCAATGCGGAGATCGCGGACGGCGTGAAGGAACTGCGGGGGCTGCTGGCGTGAGGGCCGTTACACTCGGTGGCCTGGTCTCGATTCGCAAGGGCCGGAAACCTGGTCTGATCCGTGAGTATCGGCAGGACGGAGACGCTCGTTTATTGCAGGTAGCGGACTTGCGCGGCGATGCAGTCGCTCGCTTTACCCGGCCGACTGCGGATGCAGTCTTCGCACGCAAAGACGACGTGCTGTTGGCGTGGGACGGGGCCAACGCGGGCGTATCGGCGAGTGGCCTCGAAGGAGTCGTGGGGAGCACGATTGGTGTGCTCCGGGTGAACGACAGCGGTGCAGTTGCTCCTGCGTACCTGGCGTGGTTTGTTCGGTCAGCTGAATACTCGTTGCGTGCGCGGGCGAAGGGCGCGACGATTCCGCATGTCGATCCGGCCGTGCTGCGTGCGCTCCGGGTGCCCTTGCCCTCGATCATCGAGCAACGGCGGATCGCGGCGATCCTCGACGCGGCCGACGGGATCCGCGCGAAGCGCCGCGCCCAGCTCGCCCACCTTGACGATCTCCCCCGGGCAATGTTTCGCGAGATGTTCGGAGCATTGAGTGCCGACGCGGTTGTCGCCGACGTGCTGGCCGCCACAAGAGATGCAATCAGGACAGGCCCATTCGGAAGCCAACTTCTGCACGAGGAGTTCGTCGATGAGGGCATCGCGGTGCTCGGACTCGACAACGTCGTGAGCGACGAGTTTCGTTGGGGGGCTCGGCGCTTCATCACACCGGAGAAGTACGCCCAGCTACGTCGATACACCGTCAAGCCCGGCGACGTGCTGATCAGCATCATGGGGACCACGGGGCGGTGCGCGATCGTGCCAGCCGATATCCCGACGGCGATCAACACGAAGCACATCTGCGCTCTGACGCTCGCGACCGACGTCGCCTTGCCGCAATTCGTCCGGGCGGCGTTCCTCTGGCACCCGGCGTCGAGGCGCTACCTGATGCGCGAGACGAAGGGGGCGATCATGGCTGGATTGAACATGGGCATCATCAAGCGGATGCCACTGCCACTGCCTTCGCTCGCCGCGCAGCAGGAGTTCGCCGCGAAGGTCGAGGCGATCCACGCAGAGCGCGCCCGTGTCGCTCGTGCACTCGAAGCCGACGACGAGCTCTTCGCCGCCCTCCAGCACCGAGCCTTCCGCGGGGAGCTGTGATGGCAAAGTCGTCGACGCGGCCGACAGCGGCTGTGTACGTCGACGGCTTCAACCTGTACCGGCGTCTTCTGGAGGGCCAGCCGCAGGACAAGTGGCTCGACCTGGAAGCGCTCGCCACGCGGTTGCTTCCCGAGTTCGAGGTCGTGGCTGTTCGGTACTTCACGGCGGTGATCAAACCGCTGCCCGGCAAGGATCGAAACGCTCCCCAGCGCCAGCAGGCGTACTTGCGTGCACTGCGCACTCTGCCGCGCACGAGCATCTTCGAGGGCAAGTTCCGCGTGGACACACGTGTGATGCCGGTGCACCCGGTCGAGTTGCTCGCAGATGGTTCGGCGAAGACCGTGAGGGTCAAGAAAACGGAGGAGAAGGGGTCCGACGTCGCGCTCGCCAGCATGCTCCTCATCGATGCCATGCGCGGGCTTGCCGACTGCTTCGTGGTGCTGAGCAACGACTCCGACCTCGTGATGCCGATCCGCATGGTGAAGCAGGAACTGGGGCGGCAGGTCGGGATCCTGTCGCCGGTCGACGAGAAGCGCTCGAGCAACGAACTGCGCCAGCTCGACCTCGACCTCTTCCGGCGAGTGCCGGTGTCGGCGCTCGCCGAGTGCCAGCTCCCTGACGAGCTCAGCGACGAGCACGGCACGGTGAGACGCCCCGAGAAGTGGCGCGGAAATTCCGAAGGCCCCGCCGAAGCGAGGCCTTCTAACCAGTAGCCGAAGCATCTGGGGGTGTACGTGTCAGCGTAGCCGATACCGGCAGGTGTGGTAACCGGTTATCCGCGAGGAACACATCCCCTGGACGTCCTTCCCGGTCACCTGCAATGAACAACCTCTCACCGACCGCCGACATTCCCGTCACGGGCCGGATCTGCCGACCACACGCGATGTCGCACGGCGCCGATACGCTGATCCTGATTTCTGTGTGATCGGGGGATCGGTGAGCAACTTCGGGTTCATCCGCGACGAGTGGCCGGAGCTGTATGAGGTGTGTCAGCGCGCGGAGTCCTACGTCGTCACGGACCCGCAAGCGGCGGGCAAGTACGCGCGCAGCGCGATAGAGGCACTCGTCGAGTACCTCTTCGTCGAGGTCTTCGGTCTGCCCGAACCGTACCGCAGTGACCTCAACGCGCGGATGAACGACAACCAGTTCAAGCTGCGCACGTCCGTCGTGAACGGGAAGATGAACATCATCCGCCGGGTCGGCAACGACGCCGTCCACGAGAAGCGAAAGCTCTCCGGGCGCGAGGCGCTCGAGCTGCTGCGGCACCTCTTCGACGTCGTCGTCTGGACCGTCAAGCACTACTCGACGTTCCCCGATGCCGCGCCACTTGGGTCGCAGTTCGATGTCGAGATCGTGAAGCGACGCGCGCCTCTCACGGCCGAGCAGCAGGTCGCGCTCGCGAGGCGGATCAAGGCGGATCAGGAGGCCGCCGAGCGGGCACTCGCGGAGCGCGATGCCACTCTCGCCGAGCGCGACGCCGAGATCGCGCGGCTGCGGCAGCAGATCGCGGCGGCGCAGGCGGCGGACATGACTGCGGACACTCACGACTATCGCGAGGACGACACTCGTCGTCAGCTCATCGACCTCCTCCTCCACGAGGCGGGGTGGCCGCTCGATCAGCCCCGAGACCGCGAGTACAGGGTCGAGGGCATGCCGGTCATCCCCGGCGTCAACGAGTCGGGCATCGGGTACGTCGACTACGTGCTGTGGGGCGCCGATGGACTCCCGCTCGCGCTCGTCGAGGCGAAGCGCACGATCAAGGATCCGGCTGCCGGTGGCCCGCAGGCGAAGCTGTACGCGGACCGGCTGGAGGCGGTCACGGGGCAGCGGCCCGTCATCTTCCTGTCCAACGGCGATCGGCACCAGATCTGGGACGACGCCGCCGGCTACCCGCCGCGCACCGTCGCCGGCTTCTACACGCGGGACGAGCTGGAGCTGATGGTTCAGCGCCGCGCGCTCCGTCAGCCACTCACGGCTGCTCCCGTCGACACGGCCATCGCTGGGCGTCCGTACCAGCTCCGCGCGATCGCGAAGGTGGGGGAGCACTTCGATGCGCTCCAGCGCAGGGCACTGCTGGTCATGGCGACCGGCACCGGGAAGACCCGCACCACGGTCGCGCTCGTCAAGCAGCTCATGACGCAGGGCTGGGTCAAGCGCGTGCTGTTCCTCGCCGACCGAACCGCGCTCGTCAGTCAGGCCGGCCGGGCGTTCTCCGAGCACCTTCCCGACGTCGCCACCGTGAATCTCACGTCTGACAAGGTCACCGAGGGTCGCGTCTACCTCTCCACCTACCCGACGATGATGAATCTCATCGACGGCGACCGCGGCCCGCGCGGCGAACGGCGATTCGGGCCCGGATTCTTCGATCTCATCGTCATCGACGAGGCGCATCGCTCGGTGTACCAGAAGTACGGCGCGCTGTTCGACTGGTTCGATGGGCTGCTGCTCGGTCTGACCGCCACGCCCGTGGACGACATCGCGCGGAGCACGTACCGGCTGTTCGGCCTCGAGCCCGGCGTGCCGACAGACTCGTACCCGCTCGATGAGGCGATCGCGGACGGTTACCTCGTCGGGCCGGAGGGCTACTCATATGACCTCGGCTTCCACCGCCGTGGCGTGCGCTACGACGACCTGTCTGAGGAGGAGCAGGAGGAGTGGGACACCCTGGATTGGGACGAGGAGGGTGACCACGACGATCCGCCGACCGAGGTCGAGGCGGTCCGGGTCTTCCGCACACTCTTCAACGCCGACACCGTCGACAAGGCGCTTGCCGAGCTCATGACCCACGGCCACCGGGTGGCGGGAGGCGACAGGCTCGGCAAGACGATCGTCTTCGCGAAGAACCAGCGCCACGCGGACTTCATCAAGGAGCGGTTCGATGCGCAGTACCCCCACCTCGGTGGGGACTTCGCCCAGGTGATCACCCACGCCTCCGCGTACGCGCAGAGCCTCATCGACGACTTCTCACAGCCGGCAAAGGCCCCGCACATCGCGATCAGCGTCGACATGCTCGACACCGGCATCGACGTGCCCGAGGTGCTCAATCTGGTGCTGTTCAAGGAGGTGCACTCGAAGACCAAGTTCTGGCAGATGATCGGGCGCGGAACGCGGCTGGCACCGGGGGTGTTCGGCGACACGGGCGACTCCTCGACCGACGACAAGTCGGGCTTCCGGGTCTTCGACTTCTGCGGCAACCTCGACTTCTTCCGGATGGAGCCCGCCGATCGCGCTGCTTCCGTGCCGGCATCGCTGGGCAGCCGACTCTTCGCGACGCGCGCGGCGCTCGTCAGCAGGATCGCCCCGGGTACGGACGACGCGGAGGCCCGCGCCTCTGCCGCCGCGTGGCTGAGCGAGTTCGTCGCCGGGATTCCCGCCGAGTCGTTCGTCGCGCGCCCGCACCGGGAGCTCATCGAGCGATACCGGGACATCGCGGCGTGGCAGGCACCGATCGGCGCGGCCGAGGCGGGAGACGTCGCCGCCGCGCTGGGCGGCATGCCGACGGCAGTGGCCGACGACGACGAGCAGGCGAAGAGGTTCGACCTGCTCCTGCTGCGCCGTGAGCTAGCGCAACTCGAGGGGGACGAGGCGACCGCGCGTCGCATGCGCGACAACGTGCAGCAGGTGGCGAGGCTGCTGCTCGAGAAGCTCGCGGTCCCTCAGGTCGCGGACCAGGCAGAGCTTCTCGAGGCGCTCACGAGCGACGAGTGGTGGGAGGGCGTCACGCTGGCGATGCTCGAGCACGCGCGACGCGCGATCCGAGGCCTCGTCCAGTTCCTCGACAGGAAGAAGCGCAAGGTCGTGGTCGTGGACTGGGCTGACGACCTGGGCGAGGGGCGCGGCGTGGACCTCCCGATCGTCGCCGTAGGGGTCGACCAGGCGCGCTTCCGCGAGAAGGTCACGGCGTACATCCGCGCGCACCGCGATCACCTCGCCATCCAGAGACTGCGTCGCAACCTGCCGCTGACCGATACGGACCTCACCGAGCTCGAGCGGATCCTGATCGAGCAGGGCGAGGGCACCCCGGAGGCGCTCGCGAGGGTGACGGGCGACCGAGGACTCGGCATCTTCGTCCGGTCGCTGGTCGGCCTCGACCGCTCGGCGGCTGAGGCCGCGTTCGCCGCTCGGCTTGCGTTCGGTGGCCTGACGTCGGGTCAGATGGAGTTCCTGCGAATGGTCGTGGACGAGCTCACCAGCCGAGGCGAGATGGACCCGAGGCGCCTCTTCGACAGCCCCTACACGGATCGCGAGTCCACGCGCATCGACGTCGTCTTCCCTGACGAGGAACACCAGCGGATTGTCGTGGACGTTCTCCGCGAGATCGAGGCGTCCGCCACGCCCGCCGCCTGACGCGCGCGAGGGCGTCGTCGGGGCGCTCGATAGGATCGACGGGTAGCGCACCCGATCAGAGGGGGGAACCCGTGCCAGGCATCGTCATCGTGGGCGTCCAGTGGGGCGACGAAGGCAAGGGCAAGGCCACCGACCTGCTCGGCGACCGCACCGACTGGGTCGTGAAGTTCAACGGCGGCAACAACGCCGGCCACACGGTGGTGGTCGGCGACGAGAAGTACGCGCTGCACCTGCTGCCCTCCGGCATCCTGTCGCCCGGCGTCAACGCCGTCATCGGCAACGGCGTCGTGATCGACCCCGAGGTGCTCTTCGCCGAGCTGGACGCGCTCTCGGCGCGCGGCGTGGACGTGTCGAAGCTGCGCGTGAGCGCGAACGCGCACCTCATCACGCACTACCACCGCACGCTCGACAAGGTGACCGAGCGCTTCCTCGGCAAGAAGCAGATCGGCACGACGGGCCGCGGCATCGGTCCCGCGTACGCCGACAAGATCAGCCGCGTGGGCATCCGCGTGCAGGACCTGTTCGACGAGTCGATCCTGCGCCAGAAGGTGGAGGGCGCGCTCGACCAGAAGAACCACCTGCTCGTGAAGGTGTTCAACCGCCGCGCCATCACGGTCGAGGAGATCGTCGACGACCTCCTCTCGTACGCCGACCGCCTCGCGCCGCTCGTGGCCGACACCGGCTACCTGCTCGACGAGGCCCTGAAGCGCGGCGAGGTCGTCGTGTTCGAGGGCGGCCAGGCCACCATGCTCGACGTCGACCACGGCACCTACCCGTACGTCACGTCGTCGTCGGCGACGGCGGGTGGCGCGTCCACGGGATCGGGCGTCGGCCCGAACCGCCTCGACCGGATCGTCGGCATCGTCAAGGCCTACACGACGCGCGTCGGCTCCGGGCCGTTCCCGACCGAGCTGTTCGACGAGCAGGGCGACTGGCTGCGGGCGAAGGGCTTCGAGTTCGGCACGACGACGGGCCGCCCGCGCCGCGTCGGCTGGTACGACGCGCCCATCACGCGCTACGCGACCCGGATCAACGGCATCACCGACCTCGTGCTCACCAAGCTCGACGTGCTCACGGGCCTCGAGCAGATCCCCGTGTGCGTGGCGTACGACGTGGAGGGGCGCCGCTTCGACGAGGTGCCGGTGAACCAGACCGACTTCCACCACGCCCAGCCGATCCTCGAGCACTTCCCGGGCTGGAGCGAGGACATCTCGGGCTGCCGCACGTTCGAGGACCTGCCGCAGACGGCGCAGGACTACGTGCTCGCACTCGAGCGCATGAGCGGCACGCGCATCTCGGTCATCGGCGTCGGCCCCTCGCGCGACCAGGTGATCGTCCGCCACGACCTCGTCGACTGAGCCTCACTGGCCGCGGGCCTCATCGGTTGCTGAACGGAGCGGCCGCTGGCCGCGGAGAGGAAGCGACCACCGCAAGCCCGCCGGCCGGGTTGCGCTGGTCGCTTCCTCTCCGGCGCGCTGCACGCCTGCGTTCAGCAACCGAGGGTTGTGGAGGTGTCGAAGGCGCGGCTGCGGCGGGGCAGGATGGGCGCATGAGGTTCTTCATCGGCGGGCGCGGATCGGACATGGGCGGCGACGGCGCCGGGATCGGCGTCGTGACGGCGGGCGAGGCCGACGCGCCGCTGGCATCCGGGCCGCTGGCGCATCGCGGCGATGCGGTCGAGACGCCGTCGCCCACGTGGCTCGCGCCGCACCCGTCGGCGCCCGTGCTGTACGCCGCGCTCGAGGGCGCGCAGCAGGTCGCCGCGTTCCGGCGCACGGGCGAGGCGACGCTCATCCCGCTGGGCGAGCCCGTCGCCGCCGGCGAGGCCGTCTGTCACGTGGCCGTGGCGCCCGACGGCTCGCGCCTGATCGCCTCGTGCTGGGGCGACGGCCGCGTCGTGCACATTCCCCTCGCCGCCGACGGCCGCCTGGGCGAGCCCGCCCTCGCCCCGGAGGCCCACGACCCGTACTCCGCCGAACCCGCGCCCGATCCGCGAGCCCGCATCGGATCGGGCGCGGGCTCGGCGAACGAGGGCGGGTTCGGCGACGACACGGCCCTGCCCGACTGGGCGGGGGCCGTTGATCTCGGGGCGCTCGTGGGCGGCGGGGCAGACCCGGGGCGGATCGCGGCGATGCTGGCCGGCACGGACGACGGATCGGATCCGGCCGCCGAACTGCGGGCGCTGCTCGGCGGGAAGGCGGATCCGTTCGACGACCCCGCGGTGCGCGGACTCCTGGAGCAGGTGCGCCGGGGCGGCGACGCGGGAGTCGGCGAGCCCGGCGACGCGCTCGCCGACGCCCTGCGCGGCGGTGCGCCCGCGCCGGCCGAGCCGCGGCCGTCGCGCGCACACGCGGCGCTGTTCCTGCCCGACGGGCGTGTGGCGACGACCGATCTGGGCTACGACCTCGTGCGGTTCTGGCGCGTGGGCGCGACCGGCCTCGTGCCGGATCACGAGGTCGTGCTGCCGTTCGGCACGGGGCCGCGGCACATGGTGCTGCACCCCAGCGGCTTCCTCTACGTGGTGACCGAGCTCTCGTGCGAGGTGTTCGTGCTCGCGCGCGGGGCCGACGGCCGGTGGGCGCTGCGCGCCGGCGCGCAGACCGGAGCCGCCGAGGGCGACACGGCCGCCGAGCTCGCGCCCTCGCGCGACGGGGCGTTCCTGTACGCGGGCCTGCGCGGCAGCGACACGATCTCGGTGCTGCGTGTGGCGGGGGACGGCGACCGCCTCGAGCCGGTCGCCCTCGCCGAATCGGGCATCGTCACGCCCCGCCACCACGCGATCGTGCGCGACACGCTGCTCGTCGCGGGCCAGGGGTCGAGCGAGATCGTCTCGCTGCCGCTCGACGAGCGCACCGGCTTCCCCGGGCGCGTGCGCCACCGCCTGGACTACCCGACGCCCACGCGGATCCTCCCGCTCGGCCGCTGATCCGCCCGCCGGCTGATCCGCCCGGCCGCCGACCCCCCGACTAGGACGGCCCCATGCGCAGGGCGCCGTCCATGCGGATCGTCTCGCCGTTGAGGTAGTCGTGCTCCACGATCGTCTGCACGAGCCGGGCGAACTCGTCCGGCCGCGCGAGGCGGCGGGGGAACGGGATCGCCTCGGCGAGCGAGGCGCCCACCTCGGGCCCGAGCGAGGCGAGCAGGGGCGTGTCGACGATGCCGGGCGCGATCGTGTTCACCCGGATGCCGTGCGCGGCCAGATCGCGGGCGGCCGGCAACGTGAGGCCCACGACGCCGCCCTTCGACGCGGCGTACGCGGCCTGGCCGATCTGCCCCTCGAACGCGGCGACCGAGGCCGTGTTGACGATCACGCCGCGCTGGCCGTCGCCGTCCGGCTCGGCGCGCGCGATCCGCTCGGCGCCCAGGCGCAGCACGTTGAACGTGCCCACGAGGTTGACCTCGACGACCCGGCGGAACAGCTCGAGGTCGTGCGCGCCGCGCGAGGAGAGGACCTTGCGGGCCGGCGCGATCCCCGCGCAGTTCACGACGACGCGCAGCGGCGGATCGCCCTCGCCCAGCGCGTCGAGCGCCGCCGACACCTGAGCCGCGTCAGTCACGTCGCCGCCGACGTACCGGATCGCGTCGCCCCACGTGCGGCCCTCGACCGCCTCGGGCAGGTCGAGCGCGACGACGAGCGCCCCCGCGTCCGCGAGGCGCTCGGCGGTCGCGGCGCCGAGTCCCGAGGCGCCGCCCGTGACGAGGGCGGCGGTGTGGGTGAGCTCCATGATTCCTCCTGCGTCGCTGCGGGGGTGGACGCGGGCACCGGCGTCCTGTGACCATTCGAAGGGATCGACGCGCCGATGTCGAGGGCGACGCGGGCGCAAGAAGGAGTGGACATGCAGAACGCGGTGATCGTGGACGCGGTACGGACCCCGTCGGCCAAGGGCAAGCCGGGCGGCGCGCTCGCCGAGGTGCATCCCGTCGACCTCGCGGCGCACGTGCTCGCCGTGCTGCTCGAGCGCAGCGGGCTCGAGTCGGCGCAGGTGGACGACGTGATCATGGGCTGCGTCAGCCAGCTGCGCGATCAGGGCTCCAACATCGCGCGGCAGGCGGTGCTGGCCGCCGGGTTCGACGAGTCGGTGCCGGCCGTGACCATCGACCGGCAGTGCGGATCGAGCCAGCAGGCCGTGTCGTTCGCGGCGCAGGGCGTGATGGCCGGCGCGTACGACGTCGTCATCGCCGCCGGCGTCGAGTCGATGAGCCGCGTGCCGCTCGGCTCCTCGGCCGAGGGATCCGTGCGGGCGGAGGGGATCGCGCGGCGCTACCCGGACGGCCTGGTCGGTCAGGGGGTCTCGGCCGAGCTCGTCGCGCGCAGGTGGGACCTTTCTCGCGAGCGGCTCGATGCCTACGCCGCGGAGTCGCACCGCCGCGCGGCGGCGGCGTGGGAGGCCGGGCTCTTCGACTCGCAGGTCGTGCCCGTGCCGGTCGGGGCCGGCGCGTTCGACCGCGACGAGACCATCCGCCCCTCGACCACGGCCGAGGCCCTCGCGGCGCTGCCGCCGGCGTTCCGCACGCCCGAGCTGGAGGCGCGCTTCCCCGAGGTGACGTGGGACATCACGGCGGGCAACTCGTCGCCGCTGACCGACGCGGCCTCCGCGGTGCTCATCATGAGCGAGGAGCGCGCCGAGCGGCTGGGGCTGCGGCCGCGCGCCCGGTTCCACGCCTTCAGCGCGGTCGGCGACGATCCGCTGCTCATGCTCACGGCGCCCATTCCGGCCACGCGGCGCGTGCTCGAGCGCGCGCGGCTGGGGCTCGACGACATCGACGTGTACGAGGTGAACGAGGCCTTCGCGTCCGTGCCGCTCGCGTGGGCCGCCGAGCTCGGCGCCGACCCGGAGCGACTCAACCCGTGGGGCGGCGCGATCGCGCTCGGGCACGCGGTGGGGGCGTCGGGCACGCGCGTGCTCGGCACCATGCTCGCGCACCTCGAGCACACGGGCGGCCGCTACGGGCTCCAGACGATGTGCGAGGGCGGCGGCATGGCGAACGCGACGATCATCGAGCGGCTCTGATCCGGCTCGGTAGGCTCGCGGTATGAGCACGCCCGAGGACCCGTACGCAGCGCTGCTGCGCCTGCGCGCCAGCATCGACAACATCGACGCGGCGCTGGTCTATCTGCTCGCGGAGCGCTTCCGCGCCACGCAGCAGGTGGGGCAGCTGAAGGCGCAGCACGACATGCCGGCCTCCGATCCGGATCGCGAGGCGCGGCAGGTGTCCCGCCTGCGCGAGCTGGCCGAGGCGGCGCACCTCGACCCCGAGTTCGCCGAGAAGTGGTTCAAGTTCGTCGTGGCCGAGGTGATCCGGCATCACGTCGCGGCGGGCGCCGAGGAGAACGAGCGGCCGTGACCGCGCCCGCCGATCCCGCCGCCGAGCAAGGAGCAGCATGACCGTCATCCATCCCGTCCGCACCTACCGCAGCGACGAGCCGCTGCCCCGCGAGCAGCAGCTCGCGTGGAAGATCGCCGAGGTCGCCGCCGACCCCGTCGAGGTGGACGACGACGTGGCGGAGATGATCGTCAACCGCGTCATCGACAACGCCGCCGTCGCCGCCGCCTCGCTCACGCGCGGGCCCATCAACGCGGCGCGCGCCCAGGCGCTGGATCACCCCGTCTCGCGCGGCGGGGCGGGATCGACGCTGTTCGGCTGCGCGTTCGACCGGCTCACGAGCCCCGAGTGGGCGGCGTGGGCCAACGGCGTGGCGGTGCGCGAGCTCGACTACCACGACACCTTCCTCGCGGCCGAGTACTCGCACCCGGGCGACAACATCCCGCCGATCCTCGCCGTCGCCCAGCACGCCGGATCGGACGGCCGCGCGGTGCTGCGCGGCATCGCCACGGGATACGAGATCCAGATGGACCTCGTGCGCGCCATCAGCCTGCACAAGCACAAGATCGACCACGTCGCGCACCTGGGCCCGTCGGCCGCCGCGGGCATCGGGACGATGCTCGGCCTCGACCCGGCCGTCGTCTTCCAGGCCGTGTCGCAGGCGCTGCACACCACCACCGCCACACGCCAGAGCCGCAAGGGCGAGATCAGCACGTGGAAGGCGCACGCCCCCGCGTTCGCCGGCAAGATGGCGGTCGAGGCCGTCGACCGGGCGATGCGCGGTCAGACGAGCCCCTCGCCGATCTACGAGGGCGAGGACGGCGTGATCGCGTGGCTGCTCGACGGTCCGGATGCCCGCTACGAGGTGCCGCTGCCCGCTCCCGGCGAGCCGAAGCGCGCGATCCTCGATTCGTACACGAAGGAGCATTCGGCCGAGTACCAGGCGCAGGCGTGGATCGATCTGGCCCGTCGCCTCGGCGCCGAGCGGCCGGAGATCCGCGACCCGCGCAACGTCGAGAGCATCGTGCTGCACACGAGCCACCACACGCACGTTGTCATCGGATCGGGATCGGGCGACCCGCAGAAGTACGACCCGACCGCGTCGCGCGAGACGCTGGACCACTCGATCCCGTACATCTTCACGGTGGCGCTGCAGGATGGCGGCTGGCACCACGTCGACTCGTACGCGCCCGAGCGCGCGGCGCGGCCCGACACCGTCGAGCTGTGGCGCAAGGTGACCACGGCGCTCGACGACGAGTGGACGCGCCGCTACCACTCGGAGGACCCGGACGAGAAGGCGTTCGGCGGGCGCGTGGAGATCCGCCTCGCCGACGGATCCACGATCACGGACGAGATCGCCGTGGCCGACGCCCATCCGCTCGGCGCACGGCCGTTCGCCCGTGCCGACTACATCCGCAAGTTCCGCCTGCTGGCCGAGCCCGCGCTCGAGCAGGACGAGATCGACCGGTTCCTCGAGCTCGCCCAGCGCCTGCCGGAGCTCACGGCCGACGAGGTGCGGCGCCTCACGATCGTGGCGCGCCCCGGCCTGCTCGAGCAGGCGCCGAGCCCGAGGGGACTGTTCTGATGCTGTACGCCCAGACACCGGCGCACGAGAAGCGGCGCCTGTTCCGCGAGCGGCTGGACTCGGGCGAGCTGCTGCGGTTCCCCGGCGCGTTCAACCCGCTGTCGGCCCGGCTGATCGAGCGCAAGGGCTTCGACGGCGTGTACATCTCGGGCGCGGTGCTGTCGGCCGACCTCGGGCTGCCCGACATCGGCCTCACCACGCTCACCGAGGTGGCCGGCCGCGCGCAGCAGATCGCGCGGATGACCGAGCTGCCCGCGATCGTCGATGCCGACACCGGCTTCGGCGAGCCGATGAACGTCGCCCGCACCGTGCAGACGCTCGAGGACGCGGGCCTGGCCGGCTGCCACATCGAGGACCAGGTCAACCCCAAGCGCTGCGGGCACCTCGACGGCAAGGAGGTCGTCGACGAGCACACGGCGCTGCAGCGCATCCGGGCCGCCGCAGACGCGCGGCGCGACCCGAACTTCCTGATCATGGCCCGCACCGACATCCGCGCGATCGAGGGCCTGGACGCCGCCGTGGAGCGCGCGAAGAAGCTCGTCGACGCGGGCGCGGACGCGATCTTCCCCGAGGCGATGGCCGACCTCGCCGAGTTCGAGGCCGTCGCGAAGGCCGTGGACGTGCCGATCCTGGCCAACATGACCGAGTTCGGCAAGAGCGACCTGTTCAGCGTCGACCAGCTGCGCGACGCGGGCGTGCGGATCGTGATCTGGCCCGTCTCGCTGCTGCGGATGGCGATGGGCGCGGCGGAGCGGGCGCTCGATACCCTGAACGACGAGGGCCGGCTCACGTCTCGCCTCGGCGAGATGCAGCACCGGGCCGACCTGTACGACCTGCTCGACTACGCGGGCTACAACACCTTCGATTCGGGCATCTTCGACTTCGAGATCACCAGGTGATCCGACGGATCTGCAAGGGAGCGAGATCGTGACGGACGAGATCAGGAAGGGCCTCGCCGGGGTCGTCGTCGACACCACCGCGGTGTCGAAGGTCAACCCGGAGACGAACAGCCTGCTGTACCGCGGCTATCCGGTGCAGCAGCTGGCCGCGACGCAGCCGTTCGAGGCGGTCGCGCACCTGCTGTGGCATGGCGAGCTGCCCACGGGCGACGAGCTGGCCGCGCTGCGCGCCGAGGAGCGCAGGCATCGCGCGCTCGCCCCGGAGGTGCGCGCGGCGATCGACCTGCTGCCGCTCGAGGCGCACCCGATGGACGAGGCGCGCACGGCCGTGAGCGTGATCGGGGCGGGCGACACCGCGGGATCCGCGTCGGTGATGGACGCGCTCGGCACGCCCGAGGAGAACCTGGCGCGCAGCGTGAGGCTGTTCGCCGCGCTGCCGGCCATCGTCGCGTACGGCCAGCGCCGCCGCCGCGGGCAGGAGCTCATCGCGCCGCGCGACGACCTCGACTACGCCGCGAACTTCCTCTGGATGACGTTCGGCGAGGAGGCGCATCCGGTCGTCGTCGACGCCTTCAACCGCTCGATGATCCTGTACGCCGAGCACTCGTTCAACGCCTCGACCTTCACCGCTCGCGTCATCACCTCGACGCTGAGCGACCTGTACTCGGCCGTCGTGGGGGCGATCGGGGCGCTGAAGGGCCCCCTGCACGGCGGCGCGAACGAGGCGGTGCTGCACATCTTCGACGAGATCGGATCGGCCGAGAACGTCGTGCCGTGGCTCGAGAAGGCGCTCGCCGAGAAGCGCAAGATCATGGGCTTCGGGCACCGGGTGTACAAGCGCGGCGACTCGCGCGTGCCCACGATGCAGGTGGCACTCGAGAGCCTGGCCGCGCACTACGACCGGCCCGACGTGCTCGAGCTCTACCGCACGCTCGAGCGCGAGTTCGTCGAGCGCAAGGGCATCTACCCGAACCTCGACTACCCGTCGGGCCCGGCCTACAGCCTCATGGGATTCGACACCCTCACCTTCACGCCGCTGTTCATCGCGGCGCGCGTGACGGGGTGGACGGCGCACATCATGGAGCAGCAGGCCTCCAACGCCCTCATCCGCCCGCTCTCGGAGTACAACGGCCCGGACGAGCGGCACGTGCAGGGCTACGAGCCGACCGAGGCCGAGCGCGAGGCGCTGCAGCGCGAGGCCGAGTCCGGCTGAGCCGCGCGCAATCGCACAGATCTCGCACCGCCTCCCAGGGTCCGGTCGAATCCCTGGGAGGAAGCGCGAGATCTGTGCGCGACGGCGCGGCCGCCGCAGGTGCCGGCTACACCGTCGCCTTGCGGAGCGTGGCGTAGGCGCCCACCGACAGCACCGCCGTGAGGAGCAGGCCCCACAGCGTCAGCACGAGCGGACCCGTCTGGGCGAACCACGTGATGACGGGCTCCCACGACTCGGTGCGCGTGATCACGAAGATCGCGACCACGAGGGCGAGGCCGAGCACGACGAGCACGCTCGTGAGCACGAGGGTTCCGAAGCGCTTCCAGATGGTGCCGATCCAGAAGCCCACGACGTACAGCAGCAGCGTGATGGTGAAGTAGGTGAGCCAGGCGGACGCCCACCCGGGCTCGAAGAACCACTCCAGATAGGCGATGCGCCCGTTCAGGCCGTACCCGTTCGTCGCGGCCTCGATGGCCGCCAGGGCCAGGAAGATCGTGGCCATCATCGCCGCGCCGATCGCGCCGACGATGACCGTTCCGACGAAGAACTCCCGCCGGGTGATGCTCATCGCCTGGGAGAAGGGGAAGCTCAGGGTCATCGCCTGGATGCCGATGGCGAGGAAGTACCACAGAGGTGCGTTGGCGCCCCCGGCCACCTTGACCTCGCCGCCGGGCACCATGCCGAAGATGAGCAGCGAGATCGCGATGGCGGCGCCGAGGATCAGCAGCGGCACCCACACGAACGACTGGGCGTTGATCAGCTGCAGGCGCACGACGTTCAGGGTGCGGCCCGCGAGGCTGCGGCGGGCGGGGGCGGTGGCGGTGGTCATCGCAGTGCTCCTTCGGTGCTGGTGTGTTCGATGCCGGCCGTGGCGCTCGCAGCCTCATGCTGGGTGAGGCGCACGATCAGCTGCTGGAGCGGCACGGGCGCGAAGTCGAGGCCCGCCGCGGCGACCTCCCGGCGCTCGGCATCCGTGAGCTCCCCGAGGAAGGTGACCGAGGCGACGCGTCCCAGCGACTCGCGGTGCAGCACCTCGCGGCCGCGCACGAAGCGCTCCGTCTGCTCGGCGTCGCCCACGATGTTCGTGGCCTGCCTGCGGGCCTCGTCGACCGACTGGTCCATGAGGATCCGGCCGCGGTCGATCACCAGCACCCGCTCGATCAGGTTGGAGATCTCGTCGATGAGGTGGCTCGAGAGGATGATCGTGCGCGGGTGCTCCGCGTAGTCCTGCAGCAGGCGGTCGTAGAAGATCTGGCGCGCCACGGCGTCGAGGCCGAGGTACGGCTCGTCGAAGAACGTGATCTCGGCGCGCGAGGCGAGCCCGATGATCACGCCCACGGCCGAGAGCTGGCCGCGCGAGAGCTTCTTGGTGATGGTCTTCAGCGGCAGCTGGAAGTCGTCGATGAGCTCGTCGGCCAGCCCCTGATCCCAGTTCGGGAAGAACAGCCGCGCGGAGGCGAAGGCCGTCTTGGCGTTCGCCTCGTCCGGGTACTTCTGGCTCTCGCGCACGAAGCACATGCGGTTGAGCACGCGCGCGTTCTCGTAGGGGTTCTCGCCGAAGACCCTGACGGACCCGCTCGTGGCGAAGTTCTGCGCGGTCAGGATCGACATCGCCGTGGTCTTGCCGGCGCCGTTGCGGCCGAGGAAGCCGTAGATCGCATCGCGCTGGATGGTGAAGCTCACATCGTCGAGCGCGAGCTTGTCCTTGTAGCGCTTGGTGAGGTTCTGCACCTCGATGACGGGGTCCATCATGGTCCTTCCGTGTCAGGGGGTGGGCTGGTTCGCGTGCTCGCTGATGAGCGCGCGGACGTCGTCGGGGGCGAGGCCGATGCGGCGGGCCTCGTTGAGCAGCGGCAGCACGTAGGCGTCGGCGAAGGCGGCACGCCGCTCGGCGAGCAGCAGCTCGCGGGCGCCCTCGGCGACGAACATGCCGATGCCGCGGCGCTTGTACAGCACGCCCTTCTCGACGAGCATGTTCACTCCCTTCGCCGCCGTGGCCGGGTTGATGCGATGGAACGCGGCGAGCTCGTTCGTCGACGGCGCCTGCGTCTCCTCGGGCAGGGTGCCGTCCACGATCTCGTCCTCCACCCGCTCGGCGATCTGGAGGAAAAGGGGCTTGCCGTCGTCTGGCACCGCGTCTCCCGTCGGTTTGTCGGTTAGTTACTCGACTAATGAACCATGGAACCAAGGGGATGTCAACGGGTCCCGGAAGCGAGCCGCGGCGGGCGGAGTAGGGTGGCGAAGGTGGGCAGCAGAATCCCGTCGATCGCCGAGGTTGCGGGCGACGCCGGTCGATTCACGGACTACAGCGTCCCCGACGCCGGCATCCGCGCCCTCTACACGCAGGAGAGCATCTGGCAGGCCTGGCTCGACGTGGAGGTCGCGCTGGCCCAGGCCGAGGCCGAGCTGGGCATCGTCCCCGCCGACGCGGCGGCGCGGATCACCGAGGTGGCGCGCCTGGAGAACCTCGATCTCGCGCGCGTCGTCGAGGGCATGCGCATCCAGGGGCATCCGCTCGTGCCGCTCATCGAGGAGCTCGTGCGCGTGGCCGGCGAGCCGGCGGGCGGCTGGGTGCACTGGGGCGCGACGAGCCAGAACATCACGCAGTCGGGCAACGCGATCCTCATCAAGCGCGCGCATCGGATCATCGATCAGCTGCTGCTGGACTGCCTGGAGGCGATGGCGGATCTCGCGGAGCGCTCGGCGACCATGATCATGCCGGGTCGCACGCACGGCCAGCACGCCGTGCCCATCACGTTCGGCCTCAAGGTGGCCACGTGGATCGACGACTTCCTGCGCGGCCACGACCGCATCCGCCGGGGCGTGCAGCCGTGCCTGCGGGTGATGATGGCCGGCGCCGTCGGCAGCTTCGGGTCGCTCGGGTCCATCGGCCCGAAGGTGCAGCAGCGCGTGGCCGAGAAGCTGCGGCTCGAGCCCATGCCCGTGCCCTCGCGGGCGCTGCTGTCGCCGCAGTCGGCCTACATCTCCGATCTCGCGCTCGTCGCGGCCTCGGCCGGCCGCGTCGCGATCGAGATCGAGACGGGCATGCAGACGGAGTTCGGCGAGGTGTCCGAGCCCGTGCCCGAGGGGTCGGTGGGCAGCTCGACCATGCCGCACAAGCGCAACCCCAAGCTGTGCGCCGACGTGCTCGACCTGTCGGCGCAGGTGCGCGCGCTGGCCCCCGAGGCCGTGGGCGCGGTGATCCACCCGCACGAGGCCGACGGCGGCGCGACGGCCAAGCTCGAGACCACCATGGCGAACGCGCTCATCGCGATGGGCGACATGCTCACGCGGCTGAAGATCGTGCTGCGCGGGCTCGAGCTGTTCCCCGAGCGGATGCGCCGCAACCTGGAGCTCAGCGGCAACATGATCGGCTCTGAGGCCGTCATGCTCGCCCTCGGCGAGGAGATCGGGCGCGACGAGGCGCACCGGATCGTCTACGAGATCGCCATGCAGGCGGTCCGCACCGACGAGGACGACTTCGAGGAGCTGCTCATCGACGACGAGCGGGTGGCCGGCGCCCTCTCCGCCCCGCAGATCCGCGACCTGCTCGATCCGACGAAGCACGTCGGCCTCTCGCCGCAGATCGCCCGCGACGCCGCCCACCGCGCCCGCGAGGCCGTCGCCGGACGCTGAGCTCAGGCGCCCTCGGCCAGCCGGCGGATGACGTCGCCGGCCGGGCCCTCGGGCGCCGCGCGGAAGCCCGTGCCCGCCCACAGGTGCACGAGGTCGGGGTCGCCGGCCCGGACGGCCGCCTGCCGCAGCTCGCGCGTGAGGCGGTGCACGGCGGGGTAGGCGACGGGGGCGAGCGCGCTGTAGGCGTCGGTGAACCGGGTGCGCAGGGATCGCGCCGGCCGGCCCGTGAACGCCCTCGTGAGCACCGTCTCGGTGAACGCGGGATCCGCAAGCGCCGCGCGGTGCACGGGATTCGTGCCCGCCTCGTCGGTGCGCAGCAGCAGGGTGCCCACGGCCACCGCCTCGGCGCCCGCGGCGCGCAGCCGGCGCACGGCGTCGGGGCCGTCCACGCCGCCGGCCGCGACAAGCGGGAGCGGCACGGCGGCCCGCACGTGCGCGACGACCTCGGCCGTCGGCACGTGCCCCGGCATGCGCTCCGGCTGGTGCACCGCGCTGTGGCCGCCGGCGTCGGGCCCCTGCACCACCAACCCGTCGACCCCGGCGTCGCGTGCGGTCAGCGCCTCCTGCGTCGTCGTGACGCTCGCGAGCACGCGAGACCCGGCGCGCTGCAGCGCGGCGATGTCGTCGGCGGAGGGCAGGCCGAACGTCAGCGACACGACGGGCACCGGATCCTCGGTGAGCAGGGCGAGCTTCTCGGCCCAGGAATCGTCATCGGTCCTCGGCGCGGCATCGAGGGTGAGGTCGTACCGCTCGGCCTCGGGACGCAGTGCCTCGGCGTATGCGGCCAGGGCGGCCGGGTCGGGCTCCTGTGCGGACGGCACGAACAGGTTCACGCCGAACGGACCGCCGTGGGCGCGCAGGCGCGAGAGCTGCTCGCCGAGGTCGGCCGGCGACGTGTAGCCGCCCGCGAGGAACGGGAACCCGCCGGCATCGCTGACGGCCATCGCCAGTTCGACGGTCGTCGGGCCTCCGGCCATGGGCGCGGCTGCGACGGGCAGACGGGATTCGAGCAGGGTAGAGGGCATCCATCGCTCCTTCCGGTGATCACACGCCACGCTACGTTGCGCATGGTCGCCGGTACACAGGCCTGGGGCGTGGGAGGACCGCCGAGCCGCGCTGGCCGGCCCTACGCGGGATAGACGAGGCGGAACCGTTCGCACACGACGGGCATCCGCTCGTCGAAGCCGCGGTCGTGTCGGGCGTTCTCGGTGAAGAAGCGCCGGTGGATGGCCCGCCACGAGGCCAGGCTGCGGTCGTCCTCGCCCTCGGCGCGGGCGTGCTCGGCCGTGACCTCGTCGAACGGCACCGTCTCGACGCTGACGGTCTGGATGACGGCGCGCGGCACGCCGGAACCGTCGAGGATCACGTCGAGCTCGCTGACACGCGTCACGTCCTCGCCCGCCGCGTCGTAGTCCCACAGCGAACCGGATGTGCCGGTCTTCAGGCCCGCGAGCACGAGCGCGAGCAGCCCGTCGGCGTGCTCGGGCGTGGCGCCGAACCCCCACACCCGATCGGCGTTCGGCGGCTCCGCGGGCAGTTCGGGGACCGCGCTGCGCGCCTCACGCCAGAACCGCGCGACGGACTGCGGCGAGGGCATCGGGATCACCCGTGAAGTCTAGGCCGAGTCCGATGTCGGACGCCGTCCCGGCCGGCGCGGGCGCCGAGAGGTCGCCCGACAAGCGGCCGGCGACGATGGCTCGGGTGGCCGCGGCGGCGAGGACGGTGGGCGCGAGGGCAGCGCGCGGACGATACGCTCTTCGGGTGCGCCACCGTCGAGGTCGCGCCGTTCCCCGCCGCGATTCATCCGCGGCACGTGGCACCCGATGCTGATGGAGAGCCCCATGCCGCAGCTGCACCCTCACCTCGTGCCGATCTTCGACGAGATCGTTCGGCGCAATCCAGGCGAACCCGAGTTCCGCCAGGCGGCCCAGGAGGTGCTCGAGAGTCTCGGGCCCGTGGTCGAAAGGCACCCGAAATACGCCGATGCCGAGGTGATCCGGCGACTGTGCGAGCCGGAGCGGCAGATCATCTTCCGGGTGCCGTGGGTGGACGACGCCCGTCGCACCCAGGTCAACCGCGGGTTCCGCGTCGAGTTCAACTCGGCCCTTGGCCTCTATAAGGGCGGCCTGCGGTTCCACCCGTCCGTCAACCTCGGCATCGTGAAGTTCCTCGGCTTCGAGCAGATCTTCAAGAACTCGCTCACCGGCATGCCGATCGGGGGCGGCAAGGGCGGTAGTGACTTCGACCCCAAGGGGAAGTCCGACGACGAGGTGATGCGCTTCTGTCAGTCCTTCATGACCGAGTTGTACCGCCACATCGGTGAGCACACCGATGTCCCGGCGGGCGACATCGGTGTCGGCGGTCGCGAGATCGGCTACCTCTTCGGTCAGTACAAGCGGATCACCAATCGCTACGAGTCGGGCGTGCTCACGGGCAAGGGGATCACGTGGGGCGGCTCCCTCGTGCGCACCGAGTCGACGGGCTACGGCACGGTCTTCTTCGCCGAGGAGATCCTGCGCGCGGCGGGGGATTCGTTCGAGGGGAAGCGCGTGATCGTCTCCGGCGCGGGCAACGTCGCGACCTACGCGATCGAGAAGGTGCACCAGCTCGGCGGCACCGTCGTGGCGTGCTCCGACTCGAGCGGCTACGTCGTCGACGAGGCAGGGATCGACCTGGACGTGTTGCGGGAGGTCAAGCACGTCCGTCGCGCGCGCATCGGCGAGTACACGGATGCGCGTTCGGGCGCGGTCTTCGTGGCGAACGGCTCGATCTGGGATGTCCCCGCCGACGTGGCGATCCCGTCAGCCACGCAGAACGAGCTGGACCAGAGCGGCGCGGCGGCGCTCGTCCGCGGCGGGGTGAAAGTGGTCGCCGAGGGTGCCAACATGCCCACGACCCCCCAGGCCATTCGCGTGCTGCGCGAGGCGGGAGTGACGTTCGCCCCAGGCAAGGCCGCCAACGCCGGTGGTGTGGCGACGAGCGCCTTGGAGATGCAGCAGAACGCCTCGCGTGACGCGTGGACGTTCGAGCACACCGAAGGGCGCCTGCAGGAGACCATGCGGTTGATCCACGACTGCTGCCTCGAGACCGCCGACGAGTACGGCGCACCCGGTGACTACGTGGTGGGAGCCAACATCGCGGGGTTCACGAAGGTGGCCGACGCGATGCTCGCGCTCGGCGTGATCTGACCCCGCCGCGATCGCACCATGTCGGCGTGCGGTCGGCCGCGTGGAGTCACGGCGGAGCCGACACCGCGCTGCGCGGGAACCGCTCCTCCGGCGGCGCGCTCAGGCGTCGCGGCCGGCGCCGGCGGAGGCGGTGACGGGGAAGATGCGCGGCGCCGCGAACCCGGCCGCCGCGAACGCGTCGGTCACGGCGCGCGTGACGCGCTCCTCCGATCCGGACTCGACGAGCGCGATCGCCGCGCCGCCGAAGCCGCCGCCCGTCATGCGTGCGCCGATCGCCCCGGCGGCGACCGCGGTGTCGACGGCGGTGTCGAGCTCGGCGACCGAGATCTCGAAGTCGTCGCGCATCGAGGCGTGCGAGGCCAGCAGCAGCTCGCCGATCGCGCGCGGCCCGTGCTCGCGCAGCGTGCGCACGGTGTCGAGCACGCGCTGGTTCTCGGTCACGATGTGGCGCACGCGGCGGTAGGTGACGTCGTCGAGCACCTCGCGGGCGCGGTCGAGCTCGGCGACCGCCACGTCGCGCAGTGCCGGCACGCCGAGCAGGCGCGCGCCGCGCTCGCAGGCGTCGCGCCGGTCGCGGTAGCCGCCGGTGGAGTGCGCGTGCGTCACCTGCGTGTCGATCACCAGCAGCACGAGGCCCTCGCGGGCGAAGCCCAGGTCGACGGGCTCGAACTCGAGCGAGCGGCAGTCGAGGAACGTCGCGGCGTCGGGGCGACCGAGCATCGACGAGACCTGGTCCATGATCCCGGTGGGGGCTCCGACGGCCTCGTTCTCGGCCGTCCGCCCGACCTGCGCGAGCTGGATGCCCTCGAGGCCCAGCTGCCACAGCTCGTCCAGCGCGAACGCCGCGGCGCCCTCGATCGCGGCCGACGACGACAGCCCCGCGCCCACGGGCACGTCCGAGGCGAAGGCGATGTCGAGGCCGGTGACGGTGTGCGGGGCGCGCCCCGACGCGTCCAGCGCGGCCCACGCCACCCCGAGCGGGTATGCGGCCCACTCGGGAACGTCGCCGCGACGCACGGCGGCGCCCGCCTCGCCCGCGAACGTGGCGGCGAGCTCGGCGAGCGGCAGCTCGACCGGATCCGAGTCGAACGTGGAGGCGACCCGGATGTTCCCGTCGGCGCGCGGCGCGACGGCGGCGTACGTGCGCCGGTCGATCGCGAACGGCAGCACGAAGCCCTCGTTGTAGTCGGTGTGCTCGCCGATCAGGTTCACGCGGCCGGCGGAGGACCACACCCCGGCCGGGGGCGCGTCGCTCAGCTTGGCGAGGAGGGCGCGGGCGTCGTCGAGCGCCGTCACGCGATCTCCCCCACCTCGGCCACGGCGGCGCGCAGGCGCTCGGCGGACTGCTCCGGCGGGATGTCGCCGATCCAGGCGCCCATGGCGGCCTCCGATCCGGCCAGGTACTTGAGCTTGTCGGCGGCGCGGCGCGGCGACGTCAGCTGCAGGTGCAGGCGAGCGCTGTCGCGCGCGACGTGCACGGGCGCCTGGTGCCAGGCGGCGATGTAGGGGGTCCCACGCGCGAACGCGGCCGTCGGCGGGGTGCTGTACAGGCGGTCCACGCCGCGCAGCAGGCGCAGGTACACGCGGGCGAGCTCGTCGCGCTCGGCGCCCGTGAGCTCGGCGAAGTCGGCGGCGTGGCGACGCGGAGCAAGGTGCACCTCGACGGGCCAGCGCGCCGCGAAGGGCACGTACGCGAGCCAGTGCTCGGCCTCGAGCACGACGCGCGGGCCCGCCTGCTCGAAGTCCAGGATGCGCGCGAACAGGTCGCGGCCCTCCCGCTCGATCGACTGCAGCAGCAGCTGCGTGCGCGGCGTGATGTACGGGTAGGCGTAGATCTGGCCGTGCGGGTGATGCAGGGTGACGCCGATCGCCTCGCCGCGGTTCTCGAAGGGGAACACCTGCTGCACGCCCGGCAGCGCCGAGAGCGCCTCGGTGCGATCGGCCCACGCCTCGATCACGGTGCGGGCGCGCGTGACGGGCTGGGTGCCGAACGATCCCTCGCGCTCGGGGCTGAAGCACACGACCTCGCAGCGGCCGACCGAGGTGAACGTGCGGCCGAGACCGGGGGCGTCCAGATCGCCCGGCGGGTTCTCGCCGGCCGGGGCCTCGCCCACGGCCTCCGCGAGGGCGGGACCGAACGAGGGCGAGCGGTTCTCGAACACGACGACGTCGTACACGTCGGGCACCTCCGACGGGTTCGTCGGGGTCTGCGGGGCGAGCGGATCGAGGTCGGCGGGCGGCAGGTGCGCGCGGTTCTGGCGCGCCGCGGCCACCGAGATCCAGTCGCCCGTGAGCACGTCGCGCCGCATCGTCGCCGTGGCGGGGCGCGGATCGAGCGTGCGCTCGTCGACGCGACGCTCGGCGGGCAGCGTCGTGCCGGCGTCGTCGAAGTAGATGAGCTCGCGACCGTCGGGCATGCGCGTGGCGCGCTTGACGACGCCCGCACCGAGCGGGATGGGGGTGGGTGTCACGACGGTGGGAGTCACGACGCGATCCTATCGAGGCGCGGTGGCCCGCCCGCGCGGTCAGCCCTCGATCTCGGGCGCGACCTTCCGCTCCAGCACCTCGATCGCGTCGTCGGAGACGGCAATGAGCCCGTCGAGCTCCTCGCGCACGCGCTTGTATGCCACCTGGCGCTCGGCGGCGGTGGCGGATCGGTCGACCGCCGTCTGCAGCAACTGACGGGCGCGATCGAGGCGCCGCCGCTCGGCATCGGTGAAGCCCGTGTCGCGCACGCGGCGGGCGTGCTGCTCGGCGATGTCGAAGGCCACTTCGAAGTCGTGCACGGCGTCGCGGTACGCCGCGAACGTCTCGGCGTCGACACGCGCGTCGGCGGTGGTCGGCCGGAGCCCGTCGGCGACCTTCTTGGCGCGCAGGAAGGCGGCGGTCAGCTGCTCGCGGCCGTCGCTCATGGTGGGGAAGGCGATGAGCTTGGCCACGTCGAGCTCGTAGTCCAGCCAGCGCTTCGTCACCTCGTCGTGGGTGCTCATGAGGCGCTCGAGGCGCGCGGCGCGGCCCTCGGCGTCCGCGCGCTCGACGGCCTCGACGTCGTGCTCCTGGCCCGCCGGGATCGCCGGCAGCGCCGTGCCCTTCTCGATCGCCTTCGCGCGCGCCTTCGCCTCGATCAGCTCGAGCTTGCGGCGGTGATCCCGCTCCGCCTGCTTGTCGAACCAGCCGGTCGCCGATCCGAGCACGCCGACGGCCGCTCCCCCGACGGGGAAGACCAGCCACCAGTACCCCGCGACGAACTCCCAGAATCCCACGCCGCCACTCTAGGGCCACCGGGCCGGGGGACCTCGTTCCGCGAACCCGTGCTCGTCCGCCGAGCCCGCGCCGGATCGGGCGCGGGCTCGCGGATCGAGCGCGGGCTCGCGGTCTCCGCCGTCGACCGAGCTCAGCCGAACAGCAGGGCGAAGGCCGAGGCGCCGCCGCCGGTCACGAGCAGGGCGACGATCACGACCCAGGCGACCGTGCGCACGCGCCGGTTGCGGCGGTCGAGCGAGACCGACGGCTCGTCGTCGTCCGGCTCGAGCTCGGAGTGGTTGATGAGGGTCACACGGGCTCCGCGACCGTCTCGCCGAAGTAGCGGGGCAGCGTCGAGGTCGACAGCGCGCGCAGCTCGGCGACCGAGAGGGTGAAGTGGTCCTGGATCTCGAGATCCGGCACGGTGTCGGTCACGCCGATCCGCAGCACCGGGTAGTCACGGCCGGCGCACAGCCCGCGGAACTTCACGTCGTCCTCGCGCGGCACCGAGACGAGCACGCGGCCGGTGGACTCGGAGAACAGCGCGGCGGCGGCGTCGACGCCGTCGCGCTCCATGAGCTCCGTCAGCCACACGCGGGCGCCCACGCCGAAGCGCATCACGCACTCGGCGAGGGCCTGCGCGAGCCCGCCCTCCGAGAGGTCGTGCGCGCTCGAGATGAGCCACTCGTCGTTGGCGGCGCTCAGCAGCCCGGCCAGGCGCTTCTCGGCGGCCAGGTCGACGGCCGGCGGGCGGCCGCCGAGGTGGCCGTGGACGACGTCGGCCCACGCCGATCCGCTCAGCTCGGTGGCGGTCACGCCCAGCAGGTAGATGTTCTGCCCCGGGTCCTGCCAGCCGCTCGGCACGCGGCGCGAGACGTCGTCGATCACGCCGAGCACGCCGACGACCGGGGTCGGGTGGATCGGGGTGTCGCCCGTCTGGTTGTAGAACGACACGTTGCCGCCCGTCACGGGCACGCCCAGCTCGAGGCACGCGTCCGACAGGCCCTCGACGGCCTGCGAGAACTGCCACATGACCTCGGGCTTCTCGGGGGAGCCGAAGTTGAGGCAGTCCGTCACGGCGGCGGGCTTCGCGCCGGTGACGGCGACGTTGCGGTACGCCTCGGCCAGGGCCAGCTGCGCGCCCTGGTACGGGTCGAGCTGGCAGTAGCGGCCGTTCGCATCGGTCGCGATCGCGAAGCCCAGGCCCGACTCCTCGTCGACGCGGATCATGCCGGCGTCGTCGGGGAACGACAGGGCCGTGTTGCCGAGCACGTAGTAGTCGTACTGGTTGGTGATCCAGCTCGTGTCGGCCAGGTTCGGCGACGAGACGAGCTGGGCGAACTGCTCCTTGAGCGCGGCCGGATCGGTCGGGCGGGGCAGCGCCGAGGCGCTGTCGTCGCGCAGGGCGTCGATCCACGTCGGGTACGCGACGGGGCGGTCGTAGACGGGGCCGTCGACGGCGACGGTCGAGGGGTCGACGTCGACGATCGTCTCGCCGTTCCACGTGATGACGAGGCGGCCGTCGCCCGTGACCTCGCCGAGCACGCTCGTCTCGACGTCCCACTTGTCCACGACCGCGAGGAAGGCGTCGAGCTTCTCGGGAGCGACGATCGCCATCATGCGCTCCTGCGACTCGCTCATGAGGATCTCCTCGGCGGTGAGCGAGGGATCGCGCAGCAGCACGTTGGTGAGCTCGACGTTCATGCCCGATCCGCCGTTGGCGGCCAGCTCGCTCGTGGCGCACGAGATGCCCGCGGCGCCGAGGTCCTGGATCGCCTCGACGAGGTCGTTGCGGTACAGCTCCAGGCAGCACTCGATGAGCACCTTCTCGGCGAACGGGTCGCCCACCTGCACCGCGGGGCGCTTGGTGGGGCCGCCGTCGCTGAACGAGTCGGAGGCGAGGATCGACGCGCCGCCGATCCCGTCGCCGCCCGTGCGGGCGCCGAACAGCACCACCTTGTTGCCGGCGCCGGTGGCGTTGGCGAGGCGGATGTCCTCGTGGCGCATCACGCCGACCGCGAGGGCGTTGACGAGCGGGTTGGCCTGGTAGACCGCGTCGAACACGGTCTCGCCGCCGATGTTGGGCAGGCCCAGGCAGTTGCCGTAGCTCGAGATGCCCGAGACCACGCCGTGCACCACGCGCGCGGTGTCGGGGTGGTCGATCGCGCCGAAGCGCAGCTGGTCCATGACGGCCACGGGGCGCGCGCCCATCGAGATGATGTCGCGCACGATGCCGCCCACGCCGGTCGCGGCGCCCTGGAACGGCTCGATGTAGCTGGGGTGGTTGTGGCTCTCGACCTTGAAGGTCACGGCCCAGCCCTCGCCCACGTCGACGACGCCGGCGTTCTGGCCCATGCCGACCATGAGCTTCTCGTTCATCTCGTCCGAGACCTTCTGCCCGAACTGGCGCAGGTACTTCTTGCTCGACTTGTACGAGCAGTGCTCCGACCACATCACGGAGTACATCGCCAGCTCACCGCTCGTGGGGCGCCGGCCCAGGATCTCGCGGATCCGCGCGTACTCGTCCGGCTTGAGTCCGAGAGCCTCGAACGGCTGCTCCTTCTCCGGGGTGGCTGCGGCGTTGGCCACGGTGTCGACGACGTGTTCGGTGCTCACGCGGAGGGGCTCCAGACTCGCGGATGGCGGGATCACCCTCGATTCTAGTTCGGCGAGCCGGGCGTCAAGGGCCGTCCGCTCCGCGTGCGGATGCGGTATCCAGGAGGGGTGAGCGAGCATGCGACCGCGATCGTGGTGATGGGGGTGTCGGGCGTCGGCAAGACGACCGTTGCCCGCGCGCTCGCCGCGCGCCTCGGCGGGGTGTTCGTCGAGGCGGACGATCTGCACGCCCCCGAGGCGCGGAAGCGCATGGCTGCGGGCGAGCCGCTGACAGACGAGGAGCGGATGCCCTGGCTGCGCCGGGTGGGCGATCGGGTCACGGAGGTGGTGGCCGGCGGCGGGCTGCCCGTCGTCGCCTGCTCGGCGCTGCGCCGCCGCTACCGCGAGGCGCTGGTCGAGACGGCGGGCGGCATCGCGTTCGTGCAGCTGTCGGCCGACGCCGATCGCGTCGCGGACCGCCTGGCCGAGCGCACCGGCCACTTCATGCCGCCGTCGCTGCTGGACACCCAGCTGGCGACGCTCGAGCCGCTGGAAAGCGACGAGCGCGGCGCCGTGGTCTCGGCCGCGGGCTCCGTCGACGAGGTCGTGGCGGCCGCCGAGGCGGCCGCACTCCAGCTCCTCGGCGGCCGCGGCCCTGATCCCGCCCCATATGACGAATAAGCACTGGTCCGGAGGCTGGATGGGTGCTTATTCGTCATACGAGCGGAGGGCGCGCCCGGCATAGGATCGGCGGGGCGACGGAAGGGATGCGCATGCGGATCGGGATGATCGGGCTCGGAGCGCTCGGCGGGATCTACCTGGACCGGATCGCGCGCGGGCTTCCCGAGGCGGACGTCTTCGTCGTCGCCGACGGCGAGCGAGCGGATCGCCTCGAGCGAGACGGCATCGTGATCAACGGCCGCGACGTGCGGTTCCCGGTGGTGCGGCCCGGGTCGCCCGCGGCGCCCGCCGACCTGCTCCTCATCGCGACGAAGGCGAACGGCCTGGAGCCCGCCATCGCGCTCGCCCGGCCCGTGGTGGCGGCCGGCACGGTGATCCTCAGCCTCATCAACGGCATCCACAGCGAGGACGCGCTGGCGTCGGCCTTCCCGCAGGCCGACGTGCTGCTGTCGATGACCGCCGGCAGCGACGTCGTGCGCCGCGGCAACGACATCACCTACGAGAACTTCGGGCGGATCGCGTTCGGGCGCGAGACGAACGCCCCGGCGGACGACGTCGTCGCCGCGCTCGACGCGCTGCTGACGCAGGCGGACGTGCCGCACGAGGTGCCGGCGGACATGCGCCGCTCGCTGTGGTGGAAGTTCATGGGCAACGTCGGCATCAACCCGGCCTCCGCCCTGCTCGATGCCGAGTACGGCGCCTTCAACCGCGAGGGATCGCACGCGCGCGAGGTCATGCTCGCCGCCCAGCGCGAGCTGATCCGGATCGCGGCGGCGAAGGGCGTCGACCTCGGCGATGGCGACCTCGACGAGTGGCTGCGGGTCGTGGCCACCCTCGCGCCGCACGGCGAGACGTCGATGCTCCAGGACATCCGCGCGGGACGCCGCACCGAGATCGACATCCTCAGCGGCGTGGTCGTCGGCCTCGGGCGCGAGCTCGGCATCCCCACGCCCGTCAACGAGGTGCTGCTGCACGGGGTGAAGGCGCGCGAGCAGATCGTCGGCGCCGCCTAGGCAAGCAGCCCCAGATCGCGTGCGAAGCGGCGCACGCGATCGGCCATGGCCTGCGGCGCCTCCGCGACGGCGAAGTGGCCGCCGTCCTCGAGACGTTCGAACACGCGCAGATCGCGGTAGAAGCGGCGCGCGAACGACTCCGGATAGTCGGCCTCGTGCCGCTGGATGAACACCGCGGCCGGCACCGTGGCGGGTGGCGTCGGGGCGGGCCCGCCCTCGACGTAGGGGCGGAACGACGTGCCGATCGTCTGCGTGACCCAGTAGATGGTGGCCTCGGTGAGGATCCGATCGCGAGACAGGAGCCGCTCGACCTCTCGCGGATCGTCCGGCTTCTGACCGGGGCGGCCGCCCGCGGGGACGTCGCTCCACTCGACGAGCTTCTCGGTGAGCCAGGCGAGCAGGCCCGCGGGGGAGTCGTTGAGGCCCGCGGCGAGCGTGTCGGGGCGTGTGCCCTGGATGTGCGCATAGCCGGACTCGGGTCCGAGGTCGGCGGCGAGGCGATCGAGGAAGGCCCGCTCGTCGGGTGCCGTCAGCTGCGCACGCTCGGCGTCGTCGGGGAAATGCGCGTGCGTGGCGATCACCCCGGCGACCCGGTCGGGGTGGCGGGAGGCGATCAGGTCGTTGACGTTGGCCGACACGTCCTCGCCATAGGTGAGGTAGGAGTCGTACCCGAGCACCTCGGTCATGAGCGTGTGCATCGTGGCGGCGAGGCGGTCGTCGGTCACCGGGCCGTCCCGGTAGGGCGACGAGAACGCGAAGCCCGGCAGGCTCGGCACCACGACGTCGAGGTCGGGCAGGAGATCGGCGAAGTCGAGCTGCAGCGCGAAGGTGTGGGGCCAGCCGTGCATCACGAGCAGCGCAGGGGCTCCGGGCGTGCGGCTGCGGAGGTGAACGAAGTGGACGTCCGCATCGCCGACGGTCGCCACGAACTGCGGGTGGTCGTTCAGCCAGTCCTCGCGCTCGCGCCAGCCCCACGCGGCCCAGGAGTCGACGAGCTCCCGGAGGTAGTCCGACGTCATGCCGGACGCCGGCCGTCTCGGCGAGTCGGGCAGGAACCGCGTGGCCGCGAGCCGCGCCCGGAGGTCGTCGAGGACCGCGTCGGGCACGTCGATCCGGAACGGGCGTGCGGGGCTTGTCTCCATTCCTGCACGCTACGCCGGGCCGCCGACATCCGACGACCTCGTCCCGATCGACGTTCCGGTCCCGGGTCGACGGCTGACAACTCGGGCGCTCCGGCCTACACTGAGGGCACCCAGACGCTCCCTCGACGACGATCGGAGCTGCCATGGACTCACCGTGGGCGTCCGCCGCCGACGCGAGTGCGCGTCTGCTCGTCGAGCGCGCCCACGAGGAGCTCATCGCCGGCAACGCCGACGATCCACGGCTCGCTCATGTCCGGCCGCTCGTGCGGCAGTCGTGGCGGCGGTCGCTGCAGAACCTCGTCGGCCCGGAGGACCTGCCACCGCTGGACCTGCACGACGATGAGCTCGAGGAGTACCGGCGCGCACACCCGCTCGCGGGCGCGATGTCGATGATCCGCGGACTGCTGCTGCCCGGCGAGCATGCCGAGGCCGGGGTCGTCGTCGCCGTCGGGGACGCGGCGGGGCGGCTGCTGTGGGTCGAGGGCGATCGGCGCATCCGCGCGCTCACCGGCGAGATGGGATTCGTCGAGGGCGCCAACTGGTCGGAGGACCGCGTCGGGACGGCGGCGCCCGGAACCGCGCTCGCGCTCGGCGCCTCCGTGCAGGTGCGGGGAGCGGAGCACTTCAACCGGCTGGTGCAGCCGTGGTCGTGCACCGCGGCGCCCGTTCACGACCCCGAGACCCGAGCGCTGCTCGGCGTGATCGACGTCACCGGTCGCGACAGCGCCGCGCATCCGCAGGCGCAGCTGCTCGTCGACGCCACGGTGCGGGCGGTGGAGGCCGAGCTCCTCGTCGCTCGCATGCGCGCGCGGGCGGAGGCACCGCGCCGTATCATCAGCTCCGGTCCCCGCCGCGGCGCCTCACGCCCGGCGCGCCCGACGCTTGCGGTCCTTGGCCGGGACCGCGCCCTGCTCGAGGGCGCCGGCTCACCCAGCGAGCTCAGCGAGCGCCACGGTGAGATCCTGCTGATGCTCGCCACCCACCGCCAGGGGCTCGGGGCCGAGCGACTGGCCGAGCTCGTCTACGGCGACCCGAGTGCGGTCGGCACCCTGCGCCCCGAGATCGTGCGGCTGCGCAAGGTGCTCGCGCGGCACGACCTCCCCCTCGAATCGCGGCCGTATCGCCTGGGCGGCTCGCTCGAGACCGACGCGCAGCACGTGCTGTCCCTGCTGGGCCGGGGCGCCCACCGGGTCGCCCTCGCAGCCTGGCGGGGTGACGTGCTGCCGTCTTCGGAGGCTCCCGGGATCGAGGAGCTTCGCGAGACCGTCCGCGGCGCACTGCGCGAGGCGATGCTCGACGACGCCGGCCTGGACGCGCTGCTGGCCTACATCGATACGGACGCCGGACGCGACGACGTCGAGGCGCTGCGGCTGTGCCTCGGGATGCTCCCGCCCCGATCCCCGCGACGTGCGGCGATCGTCGCGCAACTGGAACTCGCCGGCTGAGCTCGCTGCGGGTCGCCGCGGGGGAGAAAGCCCGCCCCCGCAACCCGATGCAACGTGCCGCGGCGTAGCGTCCGAGGAAAGCGCGGCGAGCGGCCGCGCCCATCGACAGTCAAGGGAGACCAGCGATGACCATTGTGGAAGAGGGCGTCTCGAGCGTCTACGCGGCGCCGGGCACCAAGGGCTCGGTGGCCGAGTATCGCTCGCGCTACGGGCACTACATCGGCGGCGAGTGGGTGGAACCCGCGAAGGGCCAGTACTTCGAGAACATCACGCCCGTCACCGGCAAGCCGTTCTGCGAGGTGGGACGCGGCACGGCCGAGGACGTCGACCGCGCCGTCGACGCCGCGTGGAAGGCGTTCGCCACGTGGAAGAAGAGCACACCGGCGGCGCGCGCCCTCATGCTCAACCGGATCGCCGACCGCATGGAGCAGAACCTCGAGCGCCTGGCCGTCGCCGAGACGTGGGAGAACGGCAAGCCGGTGCGCGAGACGCTCGCCGCCGACATCCCGCTCGCGATCGATCACTTCCGCTACTTCGCGGGGGTGCTCCGGGCGCAGGAGGGCTCGCTCAGCCAGCTCGACGAGGACACCGTGGCGTACCACTTCCACGAGCCCCTCGGCGTGGTCGGCCAGATCATCCCGTGGAACTTCCCGATCCTCATGGCGGTGTGGAAGCTCGCCCCGGCGCTCGCCGCGGGCAACTGCGTCGTGCTCAAGCCGGCCGAGCAGACCCCGGCGTCGATCCTGCTGCTCATGGAGATCGTGGGCGACCTGATCCCCGCCGGCGTGGTCAACATCGTCAACGGGTTCGGAATCGAGGCCGGCGCTCCGCTCGCCTCGCACCCGAAGATCCGCAAGATCGCCTTCACGGGGGAGACGACCACGGGCCGCCTCATCATGCAGTACGCGTCGCAGAACCTCATCCCCGTCACGCTCGAGCTGGGCGGCAAGAGCCCCAACATCTTCTTCGAGGACATCGCCGATCGGGACGACGCGTTCTACGACAAGGCGAAGGAGGGCTTCACGATGTTCGCCCTCAATCAGGGAGAGGTGTGCACCTGCCCGTCGCGCTCGCTGATCCAGCGGTCCATCTACGACTCCTTCCTTGGCGACGCGCTCGAGCGCGTGAAGGCGATCAAGCAGGGCAACCCGCTCGACCCGGAGACGATGATCGGCGCACAGGCGTCCAACGACCAGTTCGAGAAGATCACCTCCTATCTCGACATCGGCCGTCAGGAGGGGGCCAAGGTGCTGGCGGGCGGCGAGCCGGTCGACCTCGGCGGCGAGCTGAGCGGCGGGTACTACATCGCACCGACCGTGTTCGAGGGTTCCAACTCGATGCGCATCTTCCAGGAGGAGATCTTCGGGCCGGTGGTCTCGGTGACGTCGTTCGACACCTATGACGACGCGATCTCGATCGCAAACGACACGCTCTACGGGCTGGGGGCCGGCGTCTGGAGCCGCAGCGCGGACATCTGCTACCGCGCCGGCCGTGCGATCGAGGCGGGCCGGGTGTGGACGAACACCTATCACCAGTACCCCGCGCACGCGGCGTTCGGCGGGTACAAGCAGTCGGGCATCGGTCGCGAGAACCACCTGAAGATGCTCGAGCACTACCAGCAGACGAAGAACCTCCTCGTCTCCTATGCCGAGGGTGCGCAGGGATTCTTCTGATGGAGCACGATGTGAGCCGGGTGGCGGTCTCGGGTGAGGCCGCCGCCCTGCTCCGCACCCTGACGGCGCAGCACGGCCCGCTGATGTTCCACCAGTCGGGTGGCTGTTGCGACGGATCCTCGCCGATGTGCTACCCGGTCGGGATGTTCCGCACCGGCCCCGGGGACGTCCTCCTCGGCACGATCGACGCGGGTCTCGACGATCCGATCGAGGTCTACATGTCGGCGCCGCAGTTCGAGTACTGGAAGCACACCCATCTCACGATCGACGTCGTCCCCGGCCGCGGCGCGGGATTCAGCGTCGAGGCGCCGACCGGAATGCGCTTTCTCATCCGCTCGCGGCTGCTCACCGAGGACGAGGCCCGCGCGCTCGGCATGGTGTGAGCTCACCCGGGGAACGTGACGCCCGTGAGCTCCTCGGTGAGCTGCCACAGACGCGCGGCGTCGTCGGCGGACCGCAAGGCACGGTACAGCGACTGCTCGGCGGGTGCGCCGCCGAGGTGGCCCGGTCCCTTCGGGCCGTACAGTCGCCCGGGCTCCGCGTCCGGTGACGCCGCCGCGTACAGCGCGGGCAACGCAGCGCTTTCCGGGGTTCCGAAGAACAGGCCCCGAGCCGACCCCCAGCGGATCACCCGCACACCGAGGGTGTCCCCGGAGCGGCCGATCTCGGGACGCGCGGCCAGCAGGCTGGTCGGCGCCACCCCGGGGTGCGACAGGGTGCTCGTGATCCCCCATCCGCGCGCGGCGCTGCGGCGCTGCAGCTCGAGCCCGAACAGCCCGACGGCGATCTTCGACTGGCGGTAGGCGCGCATGCCGTCGTATGACCGCTCCCCGTTCGGGTCGCCCCAGTCGATCCCGCCGCGTGCGGCGGCCACGCTCACCTGCGATGTCACCGCGCTCTGCCGGCGCGCAACAGCGGCATCAGATGGGCGACGAGGGCGGCGTGCCCGAGGTGGTTGGTGCCGAGCTGGAGCTCGAAGCCGTCGGATGTGGTCTGGCGCGTCGGCGGGGTCATGACCCCCGCGTTGGCGATGAGCAGGTGGATCGGCCGTCCGTCGCGGACGAGCGCGTCGCCGAGATCGGCGACGGACGCGAGCGACGAGAGGTCGAGTGGCGGCAGCTCGATGACGGCGCCGGGCGTCGCCGCCCGGATGCTCTCGGCCGCGGCCGCTCCCTTGGCGGGATTGCGCACCGGAAGCACGAGATCGGCGCCGGCACGGGCCAGTCGAGTGGCGATGCGCAGTCCGATGCCGTCGCTGCCGCCGGTCACGACGGCGCGTCGGCCGGCGAGGGACGGGAGAGGGAGGTCGATGGGCGTGCGAGGCATGGGTCTCCTTTGGTCGGCTCCCACTGTGGCGCGATGCCGAACGGCGGATCCAGGACCTGGCATGTCGTGGCTGGCCGGACCCGCGGGTGCCAGGATCGAGGCGTGGTGATCGACAGGGCGGGGCTGGGCGACTTCCTCCGGCGGCGCCGTGCGGCGCTGCAGCCGGAGGACGTGGGTCTTCCCCGGGGCCGACGTCGCCGCACGGAGGGCCTGCGCCGCGAGGAGGTTGCCGCGCTGTGCCACATGTCGGCCGACTACTATGCCCGCCTCGAGCGCGGTGACGGACCGCTGCCGTCGGAGCAGATGCTCGCGGCGATCGCGCAGGGCCTGCACCTGACGGTGGATGAGCGCGACCACGTGTTCCGCCTGGCCGGGCATCCGCTGCCGCCGCGCGGTGGCGGCAGCGAGCACATCGGACCCGGCCTGTTGCGGGTGCTGGACCGGCTCGAGGACACCCCGGCCGAGATCGTGACGGAGCTGGGGGAGACCCTGCGCCAGACGCCCCTGGGGATCGCGCTGACGGGCGACCTGACGCGCTTCGAGGGGCCGGAACGGAGCATCGGCTTCCGATGGTTCACCGATCCCGACATGCGTGAGCTCTACCCCCGCGAGGACCACGGTTTCCTCTCGCGGCTGTGGGCATCGGGACTGCGCGAAGTGCGGGGGCGCCGGGGTCCCAGGTCCCGTGCGGCGGCACTTGCCGACCTGCTGCTGGCCCGGAGCGAGGAGTTCCGTGAGGTGTGGCAGCTGCAGGAGGTGGGCTTGCGCCCGGCGGAGACGAAGCGCTTCCTTCACCCCGAGGTCGGCCTGCTCGACGTGACCTGTCAGAACCTGATCGACCCCGCCACGTCGCAGTCGCTGCTCGTCTACACGGCGGTGCCGGGCACCGAGAGTCACGAGAAGCTCGCGCTGCTCTCGACGCTCGCGCCCCGCTCCGCGCGCTGACCGGCCTCAGGCGGCGGCGCCCCGCGGGCTGTCAGGCGGGGGCGCTTGAGCCAGGTGGGGGCCGGGGGCTCGCGCAGTCCGGGGAGCGACGGCGACCAGATGCCCGCGAATCGCGTGCGCATGCAGACGGGGCGGCTCCATCGGAGCCGCCCCGTCTGTGCCGCGTCAGACGGTGATCGCGGGTGCGTCGGCGCCGTGCTGGATCTCGATCTTGCGGGGCTTGGCCTTCTCGCTGATCGGGATGAGCACGCTGAGCACGCCGTTCTCGTACCGGGCCGAGATCGCCTCGGTGTCGATGCCCTGGCCGAGATTCAGCTGACGCAGGAAGGTGCCCGAGGCACGCTCGCGGGTGATCCACGAGACGCCCTCGTCGCTGCGCACGGTCCGCTCGGCGCGGATCGTGAGCACCTGACCGTCGACGTCGATGTCCACGCTGCCGGGATCGATCCCCGGCAGGTCGGCGCTGAGAACGTAGTGATCGCCGTCGCGGTACAGGTCCATCGGCATCAGCCGCGGCCCCTGACGGTCGAGCATCTGCTGGGCGACGCGGTCCAGCTCGCGGAACGGATCGAAGAACATCGCCATGGTGATCGTCCTCCTTCTGTCTGGCGCTGTTCACCTCACAGAATCGAGTCGGATCGACTCACTTCGATTATTAGCACTCTCGGGGTGAGAGTGCCAACTTCACAGCGATCTCGAAGCTGCGCGGCTCAGCGGCCGAAGATGCCGATCACGTTGAGGGCGAACCACGCGATCGCGAGGAGCGCGACCACGACACTCGCCCACGACCATCCCTTCTTCAGGCGTCGCCCGGGCTCGGCCACGCCGGGTGCCGGCGCCGGCGGCGCGACGACGGCCTCGTCGCCGAAGGGCAGGGCCCCTCCGGGCGCGACGACGGCGGCCGGGGCGGCGCCCGCCGTGAGCCGCTCGTCCCGCCACCGACCCCACTGAGCGAGCTTGTCCATGAGGGCCGCGACCACCGAGAACAGCCATGCCCAGGTGCGCGGATCGAGCGTCGAGACGTTCCGTCGGGTGTAGAGGAAGAGCCAGTCGTCGACGATCTCGACGTCGAGCTGCCCGGCGTGGTCGATGAACCGCGCCATGATGTCGGGCGTGAACAGGTACAGCGCGTCGCGCTCGTAGCCCTGCGGGCAGTACAGCGCGAAGTGGCGGTCGAAGTCGCCCTCCAGGCTCAGGCGCTGATCGCGGTCGAAGGTCGTGGGCAGGTTGGAGCCGAACACGCTGTTGTTGCCGAGCGCGTCGAGCACGATGTGCGGCAGCGGGGCGTCGAGGTGGATCGCCACGTAGCCCCAGCGGTGCGTGGTGCGGTTCTTGCCCGATCCGGTCGTGTAGCGGTAGTTGCCGAACTCGACGAAGCGCGGGTGCTCGCCGCGCACCCGGCCGGTGGCCTGGCGCGAGTTGCCGCGGTTGAAGATCATGCCGGGAAGGCGCGGATCCTCGGCTCGGGGCAGGTAGCGCATTCCGTTGGCGCGGGCGAAGTGGTCGAGCCGGTATGCGGCCTCGGGGGAGCCGATCGCGCCGCGCACGACGGCGACGATCATGATGATCGGCACGGCGAGGAACAGCAGCGGCACGAGCACGAACGCCGGCGACGGCCGGTCCCCGGAGAAGGCGCCCCCGATCAGCGGCAGCATCGCCAGCCCGACGACGAGGAAGACCGACGCGAACGCGATCATGCCGGCGACGAGGCAGCCCTGGCCCGTGCCGGCGCCGTTCGCGCGCTGCTGCGCCCGCCACGCCTTCACGGCGGCGCGGTCCACGGGATCGACGAGCGGCCGCGCGTCGAAGCGATAGGCGGAGGGCGACGGCTGGCTCACCCTGCCACCGTACGACAGCCGGCCGGCGCGCCGCGGGCGGATCCGCGCCTTCTGCGTCGGCGCCCGGGGTGGCACGATCGGGGCATGCTGACGCTGAGCGGGCAGGAGGCGCGGCGCATCGCGGTGCGCGCGCAGTTCCTCGACGCGTACCGGCCGCAGTCGCTGCTCGAGGTCATGGATCAGCTCGCGGGCGTGCAGATCGATCCGACCACCGCGGTCGCGCGCAGCCAGGAGCTCGTGCTGTGGTCGCGCCTCGGCGACGCCTTGGCGCCGGCCGACCTCACCCACGCACTCGAGGTGGAGCGCACGGTGGCCGAGCACGTCACGCTGCTGCGCCCGATGGCCGACATGGGCGTCGTGCTCGCGGTCGCGGACGAGTGGGTGAATCCCGCGACGAGCGCCTGGGTCGAGGCGAACGCGGCGTTCCGCGACCGGATCGTGGCGCGGCTGCGGGCGGACGGCGCGCAGACCGCGGCCACGCTGCCGAACGACCCCGAGGTGCCGTACGCCTCCACCGGCTGGGACGACGAGCGCAACACCGGGCGGATGCTCGAGGTGCTGTGCCTGCGCGGCGAGGTCGCGGTCGCCGGGCGGGAGGGCCGCCGGCGCCTGTGGGATCTCGCCGAGCGCGTGTACCCGGCCGACCTGCACGTGCAGTCGCCGGACGAGGCCCGCGCGATCCGCGACGAGCGCCGCCTGCTGTCGCTCGGCATCGCCCGCGAGAAGCCGCTGCGTTCCCCGGCGGAGCCCTCGCCGCTCGGCCCGATCGGGCTCGAGGCCGTGGTCGAGGGCGTCGAGGGCACGTGGCGCGTGCATCCGGACGTGCTCGGCGCCGAGTGGGCGGGGGATCGGGCGGCGCTGCTGTCGCCGTTCGACCGGATGGTCTACGCCCGCGACCGGGCGCGCGACCTGTTCGGCTTCGAGTACGTGCTCGAGATGTACAAGCCCGCCGCCCAGCGGCGCTGGGGCTACTTCGCGCTGCCGATCCTCTTGGGCGACCGCCTCATCGGCAAGCTCGACGCGAAGGCCGACCGCAAGAAGGGCGTGCTCACGGTGAACGCGATCCACGAGGACGTGCCGTTGTCGCCGGCCGACGCCGACGCCGTCGACGCCGAGCTCGAGGCGCTCGCCGACTGGCTGGGTCTCGAGCTGCGGCGCTGACTCAGGCGCGATCGATCAGGGTGTCGGCGAGGCGGTCGATCTCGGCCGCGGTCATCCCGTGCGCGATCAGGTAGTCGGTGATCGAACCGTGGCGGGCGTCGATCCGCGCGAGCGTCGCCTCGAGCACGGCGGCGGGGCTCGCGGTGACGAGCCCCACGATCTCGGGGGTCGGATCGATGCCCCTGGCGCGGATGGCGGCGAGCATCTGGTCGGCCCACTCGCCGCGCAGGTTGGCCTCGGTCAGCGCGTAGTCGGCGACCACGTCCTCGCGGGCCACGCCCACCGCCGACAGCGCGAGCGCGATGACGAGCCCCGTGCGATCCTTCCCCGCCGTGCAGTGCACGAGCACCGCCTCGTGCGGTGCCGTGCCCGCGATCACGCGCACCGCGGCCGCCAGCGCCTCGCCCCGCTCGTCGACGATGTGCTCGTAGACCCGCGCGATGCCGGAGGCCGCGGCCGAGACGGGCGCCGCCCCCGCGAAGACGGGCAGATGATGCACGGTGATCGGCAGCTCGGCGAGGGCGCTGGGTGCGGCCTCCAGCTCCATCGCGCTGCGGAGGTCGACGACGTGGGCGATGCCGAGCCCCACCAGGTGCTGCCGCGTCACCTCGTCGATGCGGTGCAGGGCGTCCGAGCGGAACAGCTTGCCCCAGCGCACCGTGCCCGCGGCGGTGTCGTACCCGCCGGCATCTCGGAAGTTGTACAGCCCGGGCAGGCGGTGGTGGCGCTGCGGGGAGGGGGCGATCTCGTCCATGCTCTGCTGTCTATCACGCCGGAGCCCGCCGGGTCAGGCCGCGTCGGCCGCCCACGTGTCGGGGGTGCCGATGCGGGTGAGCGGGCGGAAGAGCGACAGGGCGATCGCGACGGCGACGAGCGTGAGCGCCAGCACGAGGAGCGCGGTGGCCAGGCCGACGCCCGCGAGCAGGCCGGAGCCGACCAGCGGTGCGAGGGGGAACGAGGCGGCGCCCGAGAGCGCGGCGACCGACGAGAAGCGGCCCTGCATCTGCTCGGGGGTGATGACGGCGGCGTACGAGAAGATCGACGCGTTCAGCGCCGGCGCGAGAAGGTAGGCGACGGTGTAGCAGGCGAGGATCGCGCCGTAGGTGGGGAAGATCGCCATGGCGAGGAACGACAGCGACATCACGGCCATGCACGCGGGCACGATCGTGCCCGTGCGCACCCGCTTCACGAGCACCGGCGCGAGGAACGATCCCGCCAGCAGCGAGGCGCCGATCATCGTGCTGAGCAGGCCGATGAGGAACGGATCGGTGCCGCGCTCGGCCAGGTCGAGCGTCACGGCGATCGTCGAGCCGTTGCTCGCGGTGTTCAGCACGATCGCGAGCGCGATCATGACCACGAACAGGGGCTGCGAGCCGACGTAGCGCAGGCCCTCGGCGAGCGCCTTGAGCGGGTGCGTGCTGCGCGCCTCGGCGAGGTCGCCGTTCAGCGGCCGGCGGATCAGGATGGCGCCGACCGCGGCGACGAGGTGAGCTCGCGCGCGACCGGCGCGACCGCGTGTGGAAGCCGCTCTCGACCGACGGGTACCGGCTGAGCAAGGACTCCCCGGAGGCGCGGCTCGTGACCGAACCCGTGCTGCGCTGGCTGCGCGCCGTGCTGGGAGGTGAGCCGGAGGCCTTCATCGGCGAGCCGGACGAGACGGTTCGCATCGGCAGCATCAGTCAGGCGCCGCTGACCAAGGCGGAGGCGGAGGAGCTGTCCGCCGAGCTGCAGGAGCTCGGCGCCCGCTGGGGGGAACGGCTCCGCAACGCCCGCGACGCCGATCCCGACACCCCGCGCCCGCTCTACCAGATGGTCTTCGCGCTCGGTCCGCTGCTGCGCTCGCGCCGCGAGGCGGACGGTTCGCGGGAAAAGCCCTGATCGGATACACTACGAAGGTTGTGCGGCCTCACGCCGCGCGATGTGCAACACACCCTCCTGCCGTCGAGAGATGCTCGGCGGCCGATCTAGTCCGAAGGAGGTGGGTCAATGACGCACCAGTACGAACTCATGGTGATCCTTCAGCCGGAGATCGACGAGCGCCAGGTCCCCACGATTCTCGACAAGTTCCTGAAGGTCATCACGGATGCTGATGGCACGATCGACAAGGTCGATGTCTGGGGCAAGCGCCGCTTCGCCTACGAGATCCAGAAGAAGAACGAGGGCATCTACGCCGTCGTCAACTTCACCGCCACGAGCGAGGCCACCGTCGAGCTCGACCGCCAGCTCAAGCTGAACGAGCAGATCATGCGCACCAAGGTGCTGCGTGCCGAAGAGGCGATCGCCATGATCGCGTCCGAGGCCAAGCGCGCCGAGGCCAAGGCTGCTCGCAAGACGGCGGCGAAGGCCTAAGCACCATGGCCGGCGAAACCGTCATCACCGTGGTGGGGAACCTCACGGCGGACCCGGAGCTTCGTTACACGAACAACGGCGTCCCCGTGGCGAACTTCACGATCGCCTCGACGCCGCGCACGTTCGATCGCGCTTCGGGCGAGTGGAAGGACGGCGAAGCCCTCTTCCTCCGTGCGAGCGTGTGGCGTGACTTCGCCGAGCACGTGGCCGGATCGCTGACCAAGGGCATGCGCGTCATCGCGCAGGGCCGCCTGAGCCAGCGCTCCTACCAGGACCGCGAGGGCAACCAGCGCACCGCGATCGAGCTGGAGGTCGACGAGATCGGCCCCTCGCTCCGCTTCGCGACCGCGCAGGTCACCCGCGTGGCACGTGGATCCGGCGGCGGTCAGCAGTTCGGCGGCGGGCAGCAGCAGCCCCGCCAGCAGGTGTCGGAGGAGCCGTGGGCGACTCCGGGATCGGCCGGAGCCGACGCATGGAGCACCCCGGGATCCTTCGGCGACGACACCCCGTTCTGAGCCGGAACCCCATCCAGATCTCTCTTTCTCACTAAGGACCCAACATGGCTGGAAAGTCGAGCGGCGACCGCCGCAAGCCGCGGAAGGGCGCGAAGAACGCCGCTCCCGCGAAGTCGATCCGGGTCGGCGTCATCGATTACAAGGATGTCGCCACCCTTCGCAAGTTCATCTCGGAGCGCGGCAAGATCCGCGCCCGTCGCATCACCGGCGTCTCGGTGCAGGAGCAGCGTCTGATCGCCAAGGCGATCAAGAACGCTCGCGAGATGGCTCTCCTGCCCTACGCGGGCGCGGGCCGGTAAGGAGCACCCATGTCGAAGCTGATTCTCACGAACGAGGTCGACGGCCTGGGCAGCGCCGGAGACGTGGTCGAGGTCAAGGACGGGTACGCCCGCAACTACCTCATCCCGCAGGGATTCGCCGTGGCGTGGACGCGCGGCGGCGAGAAGCAGGTGGCGTCGATCCGCGCCGCCCGCGAGGCCCGCGCGATCGCGACCCACGAGGAGGCCGTGGCCCTCAAGGGCAAGCTGGCCGAGGGCAAGGTCAAGCTCGCCGTCAAGGCGGGTGCCGAGGGGCGCCTGTTCGGCTCGGTCAAGCCGGCGGACATCGCCGCCGCCGTGTCCGAGGCCGGCCTGGGCGACCTCGACAAGCGCAAGATCACCATCCCGTCGCCGATCAAGTCGGTCGGCGAGCACGAGGCTCTCGTCCGTCTGCACGACGACGTGACCGCCGTGATCAACATCCAGGTGGTCGCGCTCAAGAAGTGATTCTCGAGACGCACGCCGAGACGGCGCGGATCCCTCGGGGTTCGCGCCGTCTCGCGCTGTATGTGGATGAAGATGCGACGAGCGACGACCTTCATGTGCAGGTTGAAGTGCAGTTCTCTCCACAGACTGTGGAATCGGAAAAGCTCTGATTACGCGCAGTTTCTGCGCACGATGATGCGGGCGTGCCCAAATCTGTCCACAGGCGGCGTCCACACCGTGCACGGCGTTTTGCCCAGGATCGTCCACAGAGTTATCCACAGGGTGAATTGCGGGCGGGGTGAACGACTCCTAGCGTGAACCGGCAGGCCCGACTCGACGTCCATCGCGATGTCGGAGGTCCGTGGTTCCATCCCGATGAACGATCAAGCCAGCAGAGGAAGTGGTGCGCGCGTGTCGATCGCTGACATCTCGGAGGAGCGACTCGGTAGCTCCCGGGATCAGGAGCGCACGCCGCCGAACGACCTGCTGGCGGAGCAGAGCACCCTGGGCGGGATGCTGCTGTCGAAGGACGCCGTCGCCGACGTCATCGAGACGCTGCGAGGGCCGGACTTCTACATCCCGAAGCACGAGCTGATCTTCGAGGCGATCCTCTCGCTGTACTCGCACGGCGAGCCCACCGACGTGGTCGCCGTCACCGACGAGCTGCTCAAGACGGGTGACCTGCAGCGAGCCGGCGGTGCCGACTACCTGCACACCCTCACCTCGATCGTGCCGACGGCGGCCAACGCCGGCTACTACGCCGAGATCGTCGCCGACAAGGCGCTGCTGCGCCGCCTCGTCGAGGCCGGCACTCGTATCGTGCAGATGGGGTACCAGGGCCAGGGTGACGCGACCGACCTCGTCAACGCGTCGCAGGCGGAGATCTACAGCGTCACGGGCACCGAGACCACCGAGGACTACGTGCCGCTCAACGTCGCGGTCGACGCGGCGATCGAGGAGATCGAGGCCGCCCGCGGGCGCGACGGCCAGATGACCGGCATCCCGACCGGGTTCACCGAGCTCGACACGCTCACCAACGGCCTGCACGGCGGACAGATGATCGTCGTCGCCGCCCGTCCCGCCATGGGCAAGGCGCTCGCACTGGACACCCCACTGCCGACGCCGAGTGGATGGACGACCATGGGCGAGGTGCAGGTCGGCGACGAGCTCTACGACGCGGCCGGGCGCCCCACTCGCGTCGTGGCGGCGACCGAGGTGATGTACGGTCGTCCGACCTACGAGGTCGTCTTCTCGGACGGCTCGACGATCATCGCCGATGCCGAGCACCAGTGGGTGACCGAGACGCGCGCGAGTCGTCGGGGCACCGGCGGTACCGGGATCGTGACGACCGAGCAGATGCTCGCGACGCTGACGGTCGGCGCCGAGGCTCGCGCCAATCACTCGATCCGCAACGCGCAGCCGCTCCAGGCTCCCGAGGCCGACCTGCCGATCGCACCCTACGCGCTCGGCGCGTGGCTGGGTGACGGCCACAGCGACGGCGCCCGGCTGACGAGCGAGACGGCCGAGATCCCGGCGCTGATCGCGCGCCAGGGCGTGCGCGTCGAGGCGCGCGGGCAGATGCTCTACGCGCTGAAGCTCCTTGAGCGTGAGCCGCTGGTGCGCGACTGCGAGGTGTGCGGCGCGGAGTTCATCGCCCGGCACCCGCACGTGCGCACGTGCGGTCGGACGTGCGGCCCGAAGAACAAGGGCGCGCACCCTGAGCGCATGTCGTGCCCGGATTGCGGGAAGCCGTTCTCGGGGGAGTCGTGGCAGTGCGCCGCGTGCTACCGCGATCACGGCTCGTTCACCGCACTGCTGCGGGGACTCGGCGTGCTCGGCGACAAGCACATTCCCTCCGCGTACCTTCGCGCATCGGAGGCGCAGCGCCGCGAGCTGCTCGCGGGACTGATGGACACCGACGGCTCGGTCGTCCGCGGCGTCGGGTCCTGCCAGTTCGCGGTGACGAGCAAGAAGCTGGCCGACTCGGTCTACGAGCTGATCGTGGGGCTCGGGTATCGCTGCGGCCGCACCACCAAGCGGGTGCGCGGTCGCAGCGAGGCATCATCGACGGCGTACATCCTGAACTTCTCGACGACCGACGACGTCTTCTGGCTCGAGCGCAAGCGCGCGCTCCACGCCCAGGAGCGCCCGTCGAACGCCACGCGCATCGGCCGCCGGTACGTGACGGCTGTGCGACCGATCGAGAGCGTGCCCGTGCGGTGCGTGCAGGTTGACAACGACGAGCACCTGTACCTCGCCGGCGAGTCGATGATCCCCACCCACAACTCGACGCTGGCGCTCGATTTCGCCCGTGCAGCGGCAATCAAGCACCAGAAGCCGGCCGTGTTCTTCTCGCTCGAGATGGGCAAGGCCGAGATCGCGATGCGCCTGCTGAGCGCCGAGGGCGCGATCCCGCTGCAGAACCTGCGCAAGGGCATGCTCGACTCGCGCGACTGGACCACGGTCGCGCAGACGCAGGGGCGCATCCACGACGCCCCGCTGTACATCGACGACAGCCCGAACATGACGCTCGTCGAGATCCGCGCCAAGTGCCGCCGGCTGAAGCAGCGGGTGGGCCTGAGCATGGTGATCATCGACTACCTGCAGCTGATGACGAGCGGCAAGCGCGTCGAGTCACGACAGCAGGAGGTCTCGGAGTTCTCGCGCGCGCTCAAGCTCCTCGCCAAGGAGCTCCAGGTACCCGTCATCGCGCTGTCGCAGCTGAACCGTGGCCCCGAGCAGCGCACCGACAAGCGCCCGCAGGTCAGCGACCTCCGCGAGTCGGGATCGATCGAGCAGGACGCCGACATGGTCATCCTGCTGCACCGAGACTCGGTCTACGACAAGGACACCCGCCCCGGCGAGGCGGATCTCATCGTGGCCAAGCACCGAAACGGACCGACGGCGACGATTGAGGTCGCCTTCCAGGGACACTTCTCCCGCTTCACCGACATGGCCCCCTCGGGCTTCGGCGGCGACGAATAAGCGGTTACCCGACCGGCGGCGCCCCTCCCGATCCCGGGGGGGCGCCGTGTCACTTCCGTCCACCGCTTCCTGTGCTCGGGAAATGTCGCACCCCACCACTACCCTGGCTTCATCCGGGTATCGCACAGTCCACCCCACGGTGGCTTGCGAGCGACGATGCTGGCCGATTCGCAAGCGGCCGTCCCACGAAGGCGACGTCACCTCATGCACAAGATTGCCCTCGGGGCCATCATCGCGGCCGCTGCCGTGGTCGTCGTTGGATGCGCGCCCACCGCGCCGACGGAGCCCGCTCCCGCGCCCAGCACGCCGACTATCGAACCGGCGGTGCCTAACACACCGAGCCCCGAGCCGACCGAGGATCAGGCTTCAGGTGATGGCACGTCGCCGCGCGGCAACCTGGTCAAGCGGGTCGGCGAGGTGTTCGGGTTCGGCGACTCGATCGACGCCCTTGACGCGTCCTTCGTCGTCACCTCGATCACTGTCGATCCCGGGTGCACGGGTGAGTTCGCCGAGAGCCCCGAGAACGGTCACTTCGTCAAGATCGACCTCGAGGGTGAGACGACCTCCGCGTTCGCGGATCAGATGTACTTCAACGGAACATGGAAGGTGATCGCCGAGAACGGCACCACCTTCAACGGAGACCCGAACTCGATGGCGGCCTGGTCGTGCCTGACCGACGCAGAGATGATTCCGTCCGTGGTCGGCCCCGGCGAGCGAGTGGCGGGGAGCATGGTGCTCGACGTGCCGACCGCGACCGGCGTGATCGTGTTGGACATGACGGGACAAGGCGGTTGGGAGTGGGAGTACCCGCAGCCCTGAACGTCAACGCGCTGTCGCCCTCGGTAGCGGCGTCACCATCAAACAGATCGCCGCCGACTTCGGTATCAGCGAAGCGACGTTGCAGAACTGGCTCCGTCAAGCCGACGTCGAAGACGGTAACCGTCCCGGCCAGACCGCCGCGGACGCTGCCGAGGCGCGGGAGTTGAAGAAGCGGATCCGGTTGCTCGAGCAGGAGAACGAGGTCCTCCGCCGTGCGGCGGCGTATCTGTCGCAGGCGAACCTGCGGCTTGGTGGCTCCCCAAAATGACGTACCCGCTCGTATCTGAGCTCGCCGACGCGGGGATCCCCGTGACGGTGTCGTGCCGGGTTCTCAAGCTCGCCCGCCAGCCCTACTACCGGTGGCGCAACGACCCCGTCCGGGACGCGGACGTGCTCCGCGCATATCGGATCAACGCGCTGCATGATGCGCACCACGAGGACCCGACGTTCGGATACCGATACCTCGCCGACGAGGCCCGCCGGGCGGGGTGGCGGATGAGCCGGCGGACGGCGTGGAAGCTGTGCTCGCAGGCCGGGATCCTCTCATCCGCGCAACGCCGGCGACGCGGGAAGGGGAAGAAGGCCGGGCCGCCCGTGTTCGACGATCACGTCCAGCGCGTGTTCCGCGCCGATGCACCGAACCGGCTCTGGCTCACGGACATCACGGAGCACTGGACGAGCGAAGGCAAGCTCTACTGCTGCGCGATCAAGGACGTGTTCTCCAACCGCATCGTCGGCTACTCGATCAGCGACCGGATGACCGCGAAACTCGCCGTAGACGCCGTCCGAAATGCTGTCGCGCGCCGCGGTGAGGTCGCCGGCTGCATCACGCCGATAGGGGCAGCCAGTTTCGCAGCCGCGCGATGGTCCGCGAGTTACGCCGTCACCACATGGTCGGATCGATGGGACGAGTCGGCGCCGCCGGCGACAACGCGGCCATGGAGAGCTTCTGGTCACTGCTGCAAACGAACGTTCTCAACCAGCAGCGGTGGGCGACCCGGCAGGAGCTGCGACTCGCCATCGTCGTTTGGATCGAGCGGAAGTATCACCGCCAGCGCGCCCAGGACACCCTCGGCGGCTTGACGCCCATCGGGTTCGAAGCCAAGCTAGCCGAGCCGCTCACACTCGCGGCCTAAACCGAACCTGTCACCAGTTCGCTCACGCCCATCCGTCCGATCCTGTGCCTTCGATGCAGGGAGGAGAGTGGTTGGTGACTGTTCAGAAAGAAGGAGTCATGCAGAACCTCACCGTTCTCGGCACGGGTGTGCTGGGATCGCAGATCATCTTCCAGGCCGCGTACTTCGGCAAGACCGTCGTCGCGTACGACATCAGCGATGAGATCCTCGCCAAGCTGCCCGAGCGCTGGGAGTACCTCAAGCCGCTGTACCTGCGCGACCTGCCCGACGCGACGCCGGAGAAGCTCGACGCCGCCGTGGCGCGCATCCGGGCGACGAGCGACCTGGCCGATGCCGTGTCGGACGCCGACATCATCATCGAGGCCGTGCCCGAGCGCCTCGACATCAAGCGCGACACGTGGGCGAAGGTCTCGGCCGTCGCTCCCGAGAAGACGATCTTCTGCACCAACTCGTCCACGCTGCTGCCGAGCGACATCGTCAGCGCGACGGATCGCCCGTCGAAGTTCCTCGCCCTGCACTTCGCCAACGAGGTGTGGAAGAACAACACCGGCGAGGTCATGGCGCAGTCCCAGACCGACCCCGCCGTGTTCGAGCAGGTGGCCCAGTTCGCCGAGGAGATCGGCATGGTCGCGATCCGGGTCAAGAAGGAGCAGCCGGGCTACGTGCTCAACTCGCTCCTCGTCCCCCTGCTCGGAGCCGCCGCCGCCCTCTGGGTGAAGGGGGTCGCCGACATCGAGACGATCGACCTCACCTGGCGCAAGGCGACCGGCGCTCCCCTGGGCCCGTTCCAGATCTTCGACGTGGTGGGCATGGTCACGCCCTACAACCTCAACAAGGACAGCGCCGACCCGGTCCAGCGCGAGTTCGCCGAGCGCATCAAGAAGGACTACATCGACACCGGCCGCCTCGGCCGCGGCGTCGGCAAGGGCTTCTACGACTACGCCTGACGCACCGCTCGACGGCGCCCTGGATCCCTGCGATCCGGGGCGCCGTCGCGTATAGCCCGGCAGGCATACGATCGTCAACCCTCCCTCGCCGATTCCGGTTCCGCCGTCGCGATCGGGATGCTGGTCAGAGCACCATCCACTGGCCGAAAGGCAGGACAGACGATGACGTTGACCGCAGATCCCACCCCCGCTCGACGCAGCGCCGGCGCCTACGCGCCGATGTCCTCCGGCCACCCCGCGCTGGGCCGTGCCCCGGAGGCGACGATCGTCCCCGTCGGCCTGGACTGCTACCAGATCGTGCTCGACGGCACCGTCAAGGGCTACGTCTGCGCCATCGGCGACGGCTGGGAGTGCTTCGCCGGCACGCACCTCGGCGAGGCCCGCCCGACCGGCTCCCGGCACAGCATCACCGCCGCGATCCGGGATCTGTGCCGCGAGTGAGCGTCCCCCGGGAACGGCGAAAGGCCCGGACCGAGGTTCCGGGCCTTTCGCACACGGTAGCGGAGGCGGGAGTCGCGCGGCGCGGGCGGCGCGCTCCAGCCGCGCCAGTCGGAGTCGCCGACGAACCCGTGGCCGCGATCGTAGGCGACGCGTGCCTCCTCCGTGCCGACGAGCTCCCACGCGCGCTGCACGTCGATGAACTCCGCGGCCTCGCCCCCGGCGTCGGGGTGGGTCTGGCGCAGGCGCAGGCGGAAGGCCCGGCGGAGCGCGTCGACGTCGGCGGAGGGGTCGACGCCGAGCACCTCATACGCCGACCTCGAGAGCGGGCTGTCGAACATGGGCTCCTCGATCGGGGGACGTCCAGCCTATGTGCCCGCCCGCCGCGTCAGGTGCTGCGGTCGGCCTCCTCGGGGAGCCGATCGACCGGCACGACGACCACGTCCTGCATCTTCCAGTCCAGCTGCGCGACGCCGTCCGACGCGTCGCGCAGCTGCCGGATCGTCACCCGGCCCCGCCGCGGCACGACGAAGGCCTCGACGTGGAACACCTGGCCCTGGTCGCGCATCCGCACGGCCGCCCGCGCCACCCACGGCAGCGACCGCAGGTAGCCGACCGTCTCCGCGATGAGCGGATGCGGCTCGCCGTCGTCGTACGTGCGCGCGCGCCGATCCATGAGGTCGGTGATCGCGGCGCGCGTGTTGCGCACGCCGTCCCAGATGATGCCGAGCGAGATGAACAGGGCCGCCGCGCCGTCCAGCCACCAGACGCCGGCCCCCACGCCCAGCACGCCGACGATCGATGCGGCGTTCGTGTGCCAGTCGGCGCGCGCCATGTCGGCGTCGGCGTAGAGCAGCTTGTTGTGCAGCACGGGGGCGAGCTTCGCCTTGACGCGGCCGTAGAACAGCGGCCCGATCACGATGAGCGCCATGACGCCCACCATGAGCCAGCCGAGCCACACGGTCTCGCCGAACAGCCGGACCGTGCCGATCGTGGGATGCTCGGCGGCGATGAGGCCGACGACCGCCTCGACGGCGAGGTTCGCGCCGACGGCGAGCAGGGCCACGCCGGCCACGAGGTGCCCGACCCCCATCGCGCGATGCCGGCCGTAGGGATGCGCCTTCGACGGGCGCCGGCGCACGAACAGCAGCGCGACGAGGAAGGCGAGCTGCGGCAGCAGCGAGAGCATGTCCTCGATCCACGCCGTCTTCATGGCCTGCGAGTTGCCCACGACGAACGCGACGAGCGTGATCGTCACGAGCGTGTAGCCGATCGTGAACAGCTCCCACCGCACGGCGCTGCGCAGGGCGTCGCGCTCGCGCTGCGGCAGATCGGTGCGCCCGAATCGGGTCACGATCCGACCTCCTCGTCGAGGAAGGCCTCGAGCTCGGCGAGCATGGCGTTCTCACCCAGGGGCACGAGCACGGCGATGGGCCGCCCGTCCGCGCCCGGGATGCCGGGGTAGCCGCGCGTGAGACCGCCGCGGTCCGACCAGGGCGTCGCGTCGGTGAAGCCGCCGACCGCGAGGTCGAGCCGTCCCTCCTCGAGGCCGGTGACGAGGCTCTCCTCGCTCGCCACCGTCCACTCGGCGTCCGCGTCGATCCGATCGGCGAATTCCTCGACGAGATCCACGAGCGGCCCCTCCGGCTCGCCGCCGCGCACCTCGACGAGCCCCGGATCCGCGGACGCCCCCGCCCGCAGCGTGCCGCCGCTCACGCGGTCGAGGGTGCCGTCAGGATCGGCGGGGATGCTGAGCCCGCAGGCGGGGAGGGAGAGGGCCGCCGCGAGCAGCGCCGCAACCCGGAGCCACGGCCTCCGCCGGCGCGGTCGGTGCGCGACGCGTCGGTTCTGCATGCCCCGAGCCTTGCCGCGCGGGCGCCGGGACGCAATGCCTTGCGAGGGCCTGGCACGCCGTTGTAGCCGGGCGCCGCCCCGGCCCCTGCCGAATCGTTCTCCCAGGTGGCCGGAATAGGATGATCCGGTGACTATGACGGCCCGGCACGTGCAGTTGCTGCGCGCCCTGTTCGCGGCGATCGCCGCCGTGATGATCACGTTCTCGCCGGATCACTCCGCCGAGGTCGGCCTGGCGGTGTTCAGCGGCTTCGCCGTGACGACCGCCGCCGTGCTGGGGCTCGCGGTGTGGCTCGTGCAGCCGCAGGGCCAGCGCGGCCGGTTCGTGCTGCTCGCGACCGTCTACCTCGTCGCCGGCGTCGTGAGCGGGCTGCCGCAGCTGCGTAGCACCACGATGCTGTTCGCCGTGCTCATCGCCTGGGGTCTGCTCGCCGGCCTCGTGGAGCTCGTCATCGGGCTCGTGGATCGCCGCGCCCGCCGCGAGACGGCGCGCGACACGATCGTCGTCGGCGTGCTCGGCCTCGTGCTGGCCCTGGCCGTGCTCCTCGTGCCCGCGGGCTACCGCCTCGACTACTTCATCGAGGAGGCCGGCCGCTCGTTCACCCTCACCGGCACGATCATCGCCGTGGGCCTGCTCGGCGGCTACGCCGCCATCGTGGCCGTCTGGCTCGGGATCGCCGGCCTCTCGCCGCGCGCCGAGAGCGGGCCGGCGGCGGCGCCGGTGGACGCCCGCGAGAGCACCTCGACCTCTTCCGCCCCGACCCCGAAGGACCCGCAGTGACCGACAAGAGCCGACGCCGCGAACTCATGCGCCCCGTGCAGCTGGTGGGGATCGCGTTCGTCGCCGCGGCGTTCGCCGGCCTCGTCACCGCGATGGCGATGGGAGCCTGGCAGGCGATCCCCGGCGAGGACGTGCTGCGGGCATGGGCGGTCGCGGGGATCGTCGCGGGCGTGTCGTTCATCGCCGTGCTGCTGATCCTCTCGCTGCTGCTGCTGGCGATCGATCCCGCCGACGTGGAGCGGCCGGTCGACGGGCCCGTTCTGCTGCGCGGTGAGCCGAAGAATCGGGCCGCCGACGAGGGCGCTCGCGGCGAAGACGGATCCTGATCCCCAACGGTCCCCACATCTCCCCTAGAATGCCCATGGATCGCGCGGCCAGTATCCTGCGCGGGGGACAGGGGCTTTCATGGCACATGACACTGGGGCTATCGAGGAATCGACCATTCCTTCGGGGATGAGCTCGACCAAGAAGCTGCGCGTGGAGTTCGCGGGCGAATGGCACGAGCTGGCGCCCGATCAGCAGTTCACGATCGGTCGCGAGGGCGACCTCGAGGTGGACGACAACCAGTACCTGCACCGCATCTTCCTGGAGATCTCGTTCTACGACGGGCTCTGGTGGCTCGCGAACGTGGGATCTCGCCTGTCGGCGACGGTCTCGAGCGCGGGCGGCGCCGTGCAGTCGTGGCTCTCGCCCGGCGCGCGCATGCCGATCGTCTTCGCCGAGAGCGTCGTGGTCTTCACGGCCGGTCCCACGACCTACGAGCTCAACCTGCACGCCGACGAGGCGCCCTTCGCGGTCTCGTCGTCGATCCAGAACCAGGTCAGCGGGGAGACCACCGTGATGCCGGTGAGCTTCACCCCGCTGCAGAAGCTGCTCATCGTCGCGCTGGCCGAGCCGATGCTGCGTCGCGACGGCGTGAGCATGAGCGAGCTGCCGTCGAGCACGGCCGCCGCACAGCGCCTCGGCTGGACGATGAGCAAGTTCAACCGCAAGCTCGACAACGTCTGCGACAAGCTCGACCGCATGGGCGTGCAGGGGCTGCGCGGCGGCCCCGGCAAGCTGGCGACGAACCGCCGCGCGCGCCTGGTCGAGTACGCGGTGTCGTCGAACCTCGTCACCCGCGACGACCTCGGGCTGCTCGAGGACGAGGCGCTGCGCGCGCAGGACTGAGCCTCGCGCCGCCGCGGTCAGCGGGCGGTGAAGCGGGAGAGGTAGTCGTCGGGCTCGGGCCCGTCGTCGCCGTAGCGTTGCTCGATGTCGGCGCGCAGCTCGGCGGTGAAGGCGCCGTTGCCGAGCGTGTTCTCGGTGAGCGCGAGCGCCTGCTCCGCCGCCGCCTTCTGCGCCGCGCGGATGGTGCTTGTGAGGAGTTCGCCGAGCGCCTGCGGGGCGAGATCCATCGCGGCGCCGCCGAGCTCGACGGCCGATACGGCGCCCTTCGCCGTCGCGACGACCGTCACCTCGCCGCGCGGAGAGCTGGCGCGGGCGGTGGCGTCTTCGATCTCCCGCGACAGGCGGTGAATCGCCTCCTGCCGGCGCCGGGCCTGGTCCATCTGCTGCTGCACGCGCTCGCGCGCCGCCGCGAGGCCGCTGAGGGGGTCGGTCATGAGCTCTCCAGGATCTCGGCGAAGCCGGCGAGCGGGTCCGTCATGCTCACTCCCACCCCGCGCGCGCGGCAACGAGATCGTCCCACATGATCTTGATGAGGATGGAGGTGTCGTCGTCGGCGAGCGGGAGGCCCAGCTGCTCGGCGAGCCCGCCCAGGTCGATGTACCCCTCGTGCACGCCCGGCCGGCGGCCGTCGCGCACGCCCAGCGAGATCCGCTCGAATCCCGACCCGGCGTTGTCGGCGATGACGGTGAGCATGGCGCGCAGCTGCGCCTCGGTCATCGAGTCGTCGTCGATGTCGACCCCGACGGACAGGTACTGCGCGAAGCCCTCGTACCCCGTGGATGTCTCGACCGCGGTCACGCGATCGTCGGCCTCCTCCAGCGCGGCCGGGAGCCGATCCGCACTTCCCGCGGCGCATCCGACGAGCGTCGCCGCCAGTGCGGCAGCCCCCGCGATCGCCGCTGCGATTCGATAGCCTCTGCGCACGTCACTCGTTCCAACGGTGCTGCTGGTGGTCGACGACCTCACCCGATACGAGTCCCAGGAACTCCTGGTACGACGGGTCGTCCTGCATCTGAGTCTCCCACGCGGCCACGCTCTGCGCATAGTTGTCGTTCTTGTGGATCTCCATTACGTCGACCGGATTGGACGTCGGGTTCGGCAGCGTGATCGTGTGGTGGTTCGGGTGGGGGGACGAGCCGTTCGCTCCGATGACCGTGTCCAGATGGGGGACGGGATCCGTCGCGTGCTGGAAGGAGTAGACGGGGATGTCGGGATCGAGGTCGAAGGTGCCGGTCGGGGAGCCGTTCGTCACGACGCCGACCGTGGAATACGGCGAGTTCTCGGCCAGGTTGGCCGCCATGATGCCGCCCTGGCTGAAGCCCGTCCACACGACCTCGGCGCCGTCGGGCACGCCGGCGTCCCGCATCGCCTGGTACACCGCGCGCTCGTACTGCGTGCGCAGCAGCTCATTGTCCATGGTCATCAGCGCGACGTTGGAGTTGAGGTCGTTCGTGGCCCCTGCGTCCGTCGGGATGTTCCAGTCCTGCGTCGACGGCAGCGACACGACCCAGCGGTACTCGTCGCCGACCCGGATCTTCTTGACGTCGACGACCGACTGCTCCGAGCCGCCCATGCCGTCGGTGTAGGTGTTCTGCTGGACGAGATCGGCGAGGGACCCGAGCCGATCGACCTCCTGCGCCTTGAGGTAGTAGTCGTACTGTTCCATCGTGAGGTCATCGGGGTGGACCTCGGTGACGCGCGCGTCGTTCTGCAGAAGCGTCGAGGCGCCGCCGCCCAGGGCCCAACCGGCAGCCCCGCCACCGAGGCCTCCGGCGATGGCGCCGGGGATGCCGCCGAGGCCGAAGCCGCCGACGGCGCCGAGCGTCGCCCCCAGCGAGGCGCCGATGTACGGCGCCGCTTCGGCGGCGATCTCGCGCAGGACCTTCAGCGCCTCGAGCAGCAGCGGCCACAGCGCCTGGATCAGCGCGATGAGCTGCGTGAAGGCGTCGAACATCCGCTGGATGAGCGCCCCGCACATCTCGATGAAGTACCAGGCGCGGTCCATGAGCTTCTGGAGCTTCTCGACCCGGTCGAACGGGTCGAGGGAGTGCAGGCTCAGCTCGAAGCCGAACAGGTCTCCGACGAGACCCGCCAGCTCCGAGAGCGCCCCGACGACCGCGTCGTGGACCATCGTGACGATCTGCGACGCGAGCTCGAGCGCCTCGGCGATGGCCGAGGTGCTCTCGGACGTCAGCTCCAGGCGCGACCGGAGCTCGTCGAACCGCTTCCTCATCGCGCGTGCCGTGCGGCCCTCGAGCACGTCGAGGCGGTTGTCTGCCGCGTGGAGGTCCTGTTCCACGGCGTCGATGATGTTCGCTGCGCGGCGCCAGTCGTCGGCGAACGCCCGCACCTGGCCCTCGTCGCCGACCAGATCGTCGAGCCACTCGTTCAGCGGAGCCACGTACTCGAGGGCGAACCCCACGATCGTCGCGGCGACACCGCCGGGGCTGCTGAAGTCCGTTCGGAACGCGGCCGTCCCGCCCTGCGCCCACGACCCGTTCCGGATCGCGGTGGCCGCGGCCGCCGTCACTGGAGGGCCTTCTGTCCGGCGAGGTCGGCCTCGGCGGCCGCGTAGCGCGCGCCGGAATCGGCATCGACGTCCTCGAACGCCTGGCGAGCGGCGTCGACGTCGCTCGCGAGCGTCACGCAGGCCGCCGACCCCGTCGAGATCAGCGCCTCGACGAGCTCGGACAGCGGGGGCAGCGCGCTGCCGAACGGGAGGTTCATGAGCCCGAAGGCCGAGGTGGAGACGTCCGCCTGCCGTGCACGCGATGCCGCGTCCTCCAGGTCGCCCGCCGCAGAGGAGAGCGTTGCCGAGGCGCGACGCATGACGCCGAAGTCGATATCCACGAGACCGGTCATCTTGTTCCCTCCAGATCCGTCCGCATCGATGCTAGGGGCGGACGGACCGGGAGCGGGATGGGGAGGACTGCCCTCGTCAGAGGTAGGTGCGGGTGACCTGCTCGGCGAGGCCCGTGTAGGTCGCGGGGGTGAGGGCGAGCAGGCGCTGCTTGGCCTCGTCGCCGATGTCGAGGCCCCTCACGAACTCCGCGAGGTCCGTAGGTCCGACGCGGCGACCGCGCGTGAGCTCCTTGAGCAGCGCGTACGGATCGGTGATCTGCGAGCGCCCGGCGACCACCTCGGCGCGCACGACCGTCTGGATCGCCTCGCCGAGCACCTCCCAGTTGGTGTCGAGGTCGGCCAGCAGCACGTCGCGCGAGAGCGAGATCTCGCCGAGGCCGCGCAACAGGTTGTCGAGCGCGAGCAGGGAGTGTCCGAACGCGACGCCGATGTTGCGCTGCGTCGTGGAGTCGGTGAGGTCGCGCTGCAGCCGCGACGTGACGAGTGTCTGCGCGAGCGTGGTGAACAGGCCGCCCGCGATCTCGAGGTTCGCCTCGGCGTTCTCGAAGCGGATCGGGTTGATCTTGTGCGGCATCGTCGACGATCCGGTCGCGCCGGCCACGGGGATCTGGGCGAAGTAGCCGAGCGAGATGTACGTCCAGATGTCCTGCGCGAGGTTGTGCAGGATGCCGCCGGCGTGCTTGGCGGCGTCGTAGAGCTCCACCTGCCAGTCGTGCGACTCGATCTGCGTCGTGACGGGGTTGAACGTCAGGCCCAGGCGCTCGACGAACTCGCGCGCGATGTTGGGCCATGCCACCTCGGGCGCGGCGGCGAGGTGCGCCGACCAGGTGCCGGTCGCGCCCGAGAACTTGCCGAGGTACTCGGTCTGCTCGAGGCGGCGGATCACGCGCTCGAGGCGCCACACGAACACCCCGAGCTCCTTGCCCATGGTGGTGGGCGTGGCCGGCTGGCCGTGGGTGCGCGAGAGCATCGCGGCGTCGGCGTGCTCGAGGGCCAGGCCGCGCAGCCGCGCGGCGACCTCCTTGAGCTTCGGCAGCCACACGCGCGTGACGGCGCGCTTGACCGTGAGGGCGTAGGCGAGCGAGTTGATGTCCTCGCTCGTGCAGCCGAAGTGGGTCAACTCGGCGATGTCGTCCAGCCCCAGCTGCGACAGCCGGTCGCGCACGAGGTACTCGACGGCCTTCACGTCGTGGCGGGTGACCGACTCCTTCTCGGCGAGCCAGTCGATCGCGCCCTGGCCGAACGTCAGGTACAGCGCGCGCAGCTGCTGCTTCGTCTCCAGCGGCAGCGGCCGGGTGCCGAACAGCGCGTGGTCGGTGAGGGACAGGATCCACTCCACCTCGACCTCGACGCGGGCGCGGTTCAGGCCGGCCTCGGAGAGGTCGTCGGCGAGCGGCGACACCGCGGCGCGGTAGCGGCCGTCGAGCGGGCTCAGGGGCTGGGGCGGGAAATCGCTCACGGGAGTCCTCAGGATCGCGGACGAAGGGCGGGCTCCAGCTGACGAAACAGCGCCCGACCGGATCGTTCGATCATACCGAGCACCTCGTCGAAGGCCGCGTCGTCGTCGTAGTACGGATCGGGCACGTCCCGGCCCTCCGCCTCCGGATCGAACGACAGCAGCAGCGCGATCTTGTCTCGGTCCTCGTCGGTGCGCGCCCAGCTGGTCAGGATCCGCTCGTGCGTGCGATCCAGCGCCACGACCAGGTCGTTGTCGCGGAAGTCGCTCGCGGCGAACTGCCTGGCCCGGTGCAGCGACCCGTCGTAGCCCCGTCGCCGCAGCGCCTCGATCGTGCGGGCGTCGGCGCGCTCGCCGACGTGCCAGTCGCCGGTGCCCGCGCTCGCGGAGACGACCCGGTCGCCGAGGCCCGCGGCGGTCGCCAGGTGCCGGAACACGACCTCCGCCATGGGCGACCGGCAGATGTTGCCGGTGCACACGAAGACGACGCGGAAGGCATCCGAGGGCATGCGGCCATTCTGGCGGTGCGACCCCCGTCGTCCCAAGGCCGGCCGCGCATCGGGCGCGGCGTCCGCTCGCTCACAGCGTGCGAAGGCGCGGGAGCCGTCCACATCCGCCGCTCGCGCGCCCCGCCGGCGGCCGCCATCGCGGATCGTGGAGCCATGACGAGCGCGACGCAGATCGACGAGGTGGTGGAGGCGATGTGCGCGTCGCTGCGGCGGGCCTCCGACGACCTGACCACGGCGGCGATGATCATCCGCGCCGCGCGACGCAGCGCGATGTGGGAATCGCCGGCCGGCGACGCCGCGCAGGCCGAGCTGGAGGAGCGGGCGGGCGCCGCCTTGGACGCGGCCGTGGCGTGCGACAAGGTGGCGGCCGGGCTGCGCGCCGCGGTGGGATAGGAGGCGCGATGACCCTCGAGATCCGTGCGGGAGGAGCGATCGCCGTCGACCCCGGCGAGCTGCGCGAGCTGGCGGCACGCGTGGACGAGGCGCGCGGCTGGGTCGACTCCGCGGCCGCCGAGGCCGACGACGCGGCCTGGAGGATGCGGGAGCTCGCCCTGCTGAGCCCGACGTACTGGGATGTCCCCGCGCTGCAGGACCGGATCTCCCGGGTCGGCCCCGACCTCGACGACCTCGCGAGCCGCATCCGCACGGTGGCCGACGCCTACGAGCTGGTGGAGCTGCGCGTGCTCGCGGAGCTGATGCGGCAGTGGCCGGGGGAGGGGCCGGCGGCGGAGCGCGAGCTCCGCGGGATCGAGGAGCGGATCGCGGCGATGGAGTCGGCGGATCCCGCCGCGCTGGCGCAGGCCGACGCGCTGCTGGCGCAGTGGCGCGCCGAGGTCGGCGTGGAGTTCGAGCGGCAGTGGAGGTCCGCACCGCCGCCGCCGGGGTACGCCATCCCGTTGGAGCCGATTCTCCACGGGCTGCGGGGGACGCTCCTGTCTGTGCTGATGCTGCTGCCGATGTTCCTGCGCATGCACGTGCCCGCGCTCGGGCTGGGCGTCGTGCCGGCCGGCGCACGCCTGACCGGTGCGGCGGAGCCGGTGCGGGTGCGGGTGACGAGCGTGGGCGCCGCGGTCGCCCCCACCGGGCTCGAGGAGGTGGCGCGGCGGATCCCGTCCGGCGGCGACGCCCGGGTGCGGGTGGAGAGGTACACGATGCCGGACGGGTCGCGCCAGTTCGCGGTGTACCTCGCCGGCACGCATGGCGGCGACGACGACGCGTGGGACTGGCGCTCCAACGTCGAGCTGTACGGCGGCGAGCGCTCGGCCTCGTTCCAGGCCACACAGGAGGCGCTCGAGCGTGCGGGGGCGCAGCCCGGCGATGTGCTGCACATCGCCGGCTTCAGCCAGGGCGCGATGATCGGCGCGCGGCTGGCGGTGGAGGGCGGCTACGAGGTGGCCACGAACATCGGCTTCGGCTCGCCGGTCGACGCGCAGACCGAGCCGGGCACCCTCGCGGTCGCGGTGCGCCACACCGACGATCCGGTCGCCCTGCTGGCGAGCGGCGGCATGGCGGCGGGGGCCGGATCGCCCGACAGCCTCGTCGTGGAGCGCCTGTTCGATCCGTCGATCGGGAGCGAGGAGTACACGGTGCCGGCGCACCGGCTCGACGCCTACGCCGAGACCGCCGCCATGGTCGACGCGAGCGACGATCCCCGCGTCGGGGCCGTGCGCGAGGCGCTCGCCGCGCTCGACGGAGCGGTCGACGTCGACGTCACCGAGTACAGCGCGACCCGGATCGAGGAGGAATGAGCCGTGGCGGCGTCAGCGGCCCTTCTTCGCCTGGGGCCGCAGCACGATCCCGAACACCCAGTTGATGATGCTCAGCAGGATGCCGGCGAGCACCGCCGGCCAGAAGTCGCCCGTCGACAGGCCCCAGCCCCAGAAGCTCGTGATCCAGGCGGTGATCATGAGCAGCACGCCGTTGAGCAGCAGCGAGATGAGCCCCAGCGTGAGCACGAACAGCGGGAACGCGACGATCTTGATGATCGTGCCGATCACGGTGTTCACGAGGCCGAACAGCGCGCCCAGCAGCGCGAGCGTGAGCACCAGCTGCAGGTCGTCGGCCGGCGGGAACGCCGTGACGGTGATCTGCAGGAACGGGATCAGGGTGAGCACCCAGATGCCGAAGCCGTTCACGATCGAGCGGATGAGGAAGCGCATGGCCCCAGTCTGGCATCGCGCGCCGTGTGGCGGGAGCCGCGGCTCCCGCACGCGCCGGCAGGCGCCGCTGACGGCAGGCGCCGCTCCGTCAGCCGATCAGCGCGTTCACGATCATCGGCACCCCGAATCCGACAGCCAGGCCGAGGACCGCCGCGGCGCCGATCCATCCGAGCTCGCGGCCGATGGGACCGTGGGGCAGCGACGTCCGCCAGCGGGGATCGGCCGCGATCTGCCCGAGCGTGGCGGCGTCGACCCGGCCGTCCAGCACGGCGACGTCGGTGTCGGGGGAGGCGAGGCGCACGGCGGCGAGGGCGCGATTGGGCAGGTGCGGCTGCCACGACGCGGGCACGAGCGCGAGCACCCGGCGCGGGCCCTGCGCGGCCAGCGCGTGCAGCACCACGATGCGGGCCGTGGGCTCCACGGGGGTGGGGTAGCCGGCCAGGAATCCGGGCACGCCCGCGGCCGACCTGCTGCGCACGACCCGCGCGGGAGCGAACTCGCCCTCGACGCCCCGCGCGACGTAGGCGCCGGATGCGTCGGCCAGCTCCCGCAGCAGGCGCCGGTTCGCGCGGAAGAAGAGGGGCAGGCCGATCGCCAGGCTCGCCAGCGCGAGGAGGCACGCGACGAGCACGAGCGGCAGGACGATCCGGTAGTCGGCGCCGGCCAGGCCGGCGAACTGCGAGCCGAGGACGAGCCAGACGGCGAGCTGGGCGCCGGCGTTGAGCCGGATCGCGGCGTCGTTCAAGCGGTTGAAGTACATGAGGCCTCCTGGAGGAACGGTAGCGCCCAGGGGCGCGGCCGCCGGCGGACAGATCTGGGCAGATCTGCCCACCGCGGGCGCCGCCATAGGATCGTCGGGTGACCAGCGAGCCCGTCCTCCCCCGCATCCGGCCCGAGATCGCGGCGCTGCCGCCCTACAAGCAAGGGCGGGCCGCCGGAGCGGGCGGGTTCAAGCTCTCGAGCAACGAGAACCCGTTCGAGCCGCTGCCCGGGGTGGTCGAGGCCGTGCGGGCCGAGGCGACGCTCAATCGCTACCCCGACGCGACCGCGGCGCGCCTGCGGGAGGCGCTGGGGGCGAAGCACGGGGTGGACCCCGGGCAGGTGCTCGTGGGCGCCGGCAGCGTCTCGCTGCTGGCGGCGTTCATCCAGGCCGCCGCCTCGTCCGGCGACGAGGTGCTCTACGCGTGGCGCTCGTTCGAGGCCTACCCGGGCCTCGTGCTCGTGGCGGGGGCGACCGGCGTGGAGGTGCCGAACCGCGCCGACGGCGGACACGACCTCGACGCCATGGCAGCCGCCGTGACCGAGCGCACGCGCTGCATCCTGCTGTGCACGCCCAACAACCCGACCGGTCCCGTCATCACGAGCGCGCAGTTCGCGGACTTCGTCGCGCGCGTGCCGAGCGAGGTGCTGATCCTGCTCGACGAGGCGTACGCCGAGTTCGTCACCGACGACGCGGCCGTCGACGGTCTGGGGGAGCGGGTGTTCGAGCGGCACCCGAACGTCGTCGTGCTGCGCACGTTCTCGAAGGCGTACGGACTCGCGGCGCTGCGCGTCGGCTACGCGATCGGGCACCCGCGCGTGCTCGACGCGGCGCGCGCGACCCTCATCCCGCTCTCCGTCACGGCGCAGGCCGAGGCGGCGGCCGTCGCCAGCCTGCGGCACGAGGCCGAGATCGCCGAGCGCGTCGCCGTGATCGCGGAGCGGCGAGACCGGCTCGTCTCCGGCCTGCGCGCCGCCGGCTGGGACGTGCCCGACTCGCAGGCGAACTTCGTGTGGCTGCCGACCGCCGACCCCGCCGTGGCGCGCGCGTTCGACGACGCCGGGCTCATCGTGCGGCCCTTCCCGGAGGGCGTGCGCGTCTCGGTCGGCGAGGAGGAGTCGCTCGCGCCGGTCCTCGACGCGGCGCGCTCCCTGCGCTGACCCGCGCGAGTACCTCCCGCGCGTTCGGCAGCGGACGCCTCAGCGGCGCCGCAGGCCGGGGAAGTGCTCCTCGCGGTACTCGGCCGAGAAGTCGGTGTCGGGGTGCTCCTCGCGCGCCCGCAGCTCGACGCGGCGGATCTTGCCCGAGATCGTCTTCGGCAGCTCGAAGAACTCCACGCGGCGCACCCGCAGGTAGGGCGCGAGGTTCTCGCGGCAGTGCCGCAGGATGCTCTCGGCCACTTCCGCGCTCGGCTCGTGCCCCGGCGCGAGGGCGATGTACGCCTTCGGCACGGCGAGGCGCACGGGGTCGGGCGCCGGAACGACGGCCGCCTCGGAGACCGCGGGGTGCGCGATGAGCACCGACTCGAGCTCGAACGGGCTGATCTTGTAGTCGCTGGCCTTGAAGACGTCGTCGGTGCGGCCGATGTAGGTGATGTAGCCGTCCTCGTCCCGCGCCGCCACGTCGCCCGTGCGGTAGTAGCCGTCGCGCGTCGCCGCCGCCGTGCGATCGGGGTCGCCCCAGTAGCCGGTCATGAGCGACAGCACCGGTCGCGACAGGTCGAGGCCGAGCTCGCCCTCGCCGACGCCCTCGACGGGCTGGCCCGTCTCGCTGTCGAGCAGCACGACGGGGTAGCCCGGCAGGGGGCGGCCCATCGATCCGGGCTTGAGCGGCGACCCGGGAGTGTTGCCGATCTGCGCCGTGGTCTCGGTCTGCCCGAAGCCGTCGCGGATCGTCAGCCCCCACGCCCGCTCCACGCGCGAGATGACCTCGGGGTTCAGGGGCTCGCCCGCCGAGAGCAGCTCGCGCAGCGCCGGCGGGCGCTCGCCGAGGTCGGCGCCGATGAGCATGCGCCACACGGTGGGCGGCCCGCAGAACGTGTTCACCTCGCGGCGGCGCAGCTCGGCCAGCAGGGCCGCGGCGTCGAAGCGCGCGTAGTTGTAGACGAAGATCGTCGCCTCGGCGATCCACGGGGCGAAGAAGCTGCTCCAGGCGTGCTTGCCCCAGCCGGGCGACGAGATGTTCAGGTGCGTGTCGCCGGGGCGCACGCCGATCCAGTACATCGTCGACAGGTGCCCGACGGGATACGACACCTGCGAGTGCTCGACGAGCTTGGGCTTCGACGTCGTGCCCGACGTGAAGTAGCGCAGCAGCGGATCGGTCGTCCTCGTGCGCGGGTGCGGCAGCGGCGCCCACGGCCGCTCGGCGGCCTCGTGCAGATCGGTCCAGCCGTCGGCCGCGCCCACGCTGAAGCGCGCGAACCCGCTCAGATCCTCGAACTTGCCCGTGTCGGCGGCGTTGCAGATGACGGCGCGCACGTCGCCGCGCGTCACGCGGTCGGCGAGGTCGGCGGCACCGATCGCGACGGTGGTGGGCAGGATGACGGCGCCGAGCTTCATGAGCGCGAGCATCGACTCCCACATCTCCACCTGGTTGCCGAGCATGAGCATCACGGGGTCGCCCGCGCGCACGCCCTGCTCCGCGAGCCAGGCGGCGAGCACGTCCGAGTCGCGCGAGAGCTCGGCGAAGGAGCGCTCGAGCGACGATCCGTCCTCCTCCACGATGACGAGCGCGGGGGTGTCGTTGCCCTCGGCGATGCGGTCGAACCAGTCGACCGCCCAGTTGAACTCGTCGCCCAGGTCGGGCCAGCGGAACTCGCTGGCGGCGGCGTGATCGCCCGCCAGGCTGAGCAGGTGGTCGCGCGCGGCGCGGTAGATCTCGGTGACGCCCATTCGACGACCCTATTCCCGCCGGGCATTCGCGGCGCCGCATACGACTGTGGGATCCCGCCATCGGATTCGCGAAGGCGTTGTCGGGAGTGCCGCACCGCCGATCCGCCGGGGCGGCCCTAGCGTGGAACGGTGACTTCGGCGTGGAATGAGACGGACGACGGCCTGGTGCGCATTCTCGGCGCCGACGGCGCGATCGCGCCCACCGAGGCGGCGGAGCGCTACCTGCCGGTGATCGACGCGCTCGACGACGGCACGCTCGAGACGTTCTACCGCGACATGGCGGTGGTGCGCGCATTCGACCGGCAGGCCACGCTGCTGCAGCGGCAGGGACAGCTCGCGCTGTGGCCGCCCTCGCAGGGGCAGGAGGCCGCGCAGGTGGGGTCGGCCCGCGCCGCGCGCCCGCAGGACCACATCTTCCCCTCGTACCGCGAGCACGTCGTGTGCACGATCCGCGGCGTCGATCCCGTCGACATCATCAAGCTCATGCGCGGCGTCAGCCACGGCGGCTGGGACCCCACCGACCCGAAGAACGGCCGCACCCGCCTCTACACGCTCGTGCTCGGCTCGCAGACGCTGCACGCCACGGGCTTCGCGATGGGCCTGAGCTTCGACGGCAAGGCGGGCACGGGCGACGCCGAGACCGACGAGGCCGTGATGGTCTACTACGGCGACGGCGCCTCGAGCCAGGGCGACGTGCACGAGGCCATGGTGTTCGCCAACAGCTACCGCGCGCCGCAGGTCTTCTTCCTCCAGAACAACCAGTGGGCCATCTCGGTGCCCGTGTCGACGCAGTCGCCCGTGCCGCTGGCGGATCGGGCCCGCGGGTACGGCATGGAGAGCATCCGGATCGACGGCAACGACGTGCTCGCCGGCTACGCCGTGACGAAGCTCGCGCTCGACGAGGCGCGCTCCGGAGCGGGGCCGCGCGCGATCGAGGCGGTCACGTACCGGATGGGCGCGCACACGACGAGCGACGATCCGACGAAGTACCGCACGAGCGACGAGGAGCAGCGCTGGGCGCAGCGCGATCCGATCGAGCGGATGCGCACCTACCTGCGCTCGCGCGGCGCCTCGGACGCGTTCTTCGCGGGCGTGGACGCCGACGCGGCCGCCTATGCGGAGGACGTGCGCGTGCGGACGCTGCAGCTGGAGGGCCCGGCCCCGGAGTCGATGTTCGCCCACGTGTACTCCGAGCCGCACCCGCTCATGCGGGAGCAGGCCGCGTGGCTGGCCGAGTACGAGGCGTCGTTCGAGGAGGCAGGCGAGTGACCGTCGAGGTGATGACGTTCGGCAAGGCGCTGAACGCCGGCCTGCGCAAGGCCATGGCCGACAGCGACCGCGTGCTCATGATGGGCGAGGACATCGGCCGCCTCGGCGGCGTGTTCCGTGTGACGGAGGGCCTGCTGGCGTCGTTCGGCGACCGCCGCGTGCTCGACACGCCGCTGGCCGAGTCCGGCATCGTCGGCACCGCGATCGGTCTGGCGATGGGCGGGTTCCGCCCCGTGGTCGAGATCCAGTTCGACGGGTTCGTCTTCCCCGCCTTCGACCAGATCACCACGCAGCTGGCCAAGCTCACCAATCGGCACGAGGGCGCGCTGTCGCTGCCCGTCGTCATCCGCATCCCGTACGGCGGGCACATCGGCGCCGTCGAGCACCACCAGGAGAGCCCGGAGGCGTACTTCGCCCACACGCCGGGCCTGCGGGTCGTGAGCCCGTCGACGCCGAACGACGCGTACTGGATGATCCAGGACGCGATCGCGTCGAACGATCCGGTGATCTTCATGGAGCCCAAGTCGCGGTACTGGCACAAGGGCGAGGTGGATCTGGGCGAGCGCGCCATGCCGCTGCACGGCAGCCGCGTGGTGCGCAAGGGCACCGATGTGACGCTCGTGGGCCACGGCGCCATGGTGACCACGCTGCTGCAGGCCGCCGTGCTGGCCGAGGCCGAGGGCACGAGCTGCGAGGTCATCGACCTGCGCTCGCTGTCGCCGGTCGACTACGGCCCCCTGCTCGACTCGGTGCGCGCCACGGGCCGCATGGTCGTGGCGCAGGAGGCGCAGGGCTTCGCGAGCGTGGGCAGCGAGATCGCCGCGACCGTGACCGAGCGGGCGTTCTACTCGCTCGAGGCGCCCGTGCTGCGCGTCTCGGGCTTCGATGTGCCCTTCCCCCCGGCCAAGCTGGAGGGGTCGTACCTGCCCGACGCGGACCGCGTGCTCGAGGCCGTCGACCGCGCGCTGGCCTACTAGGAGGATCCCGATGCAGACCTACAACCTGCCCGACGTCGGCGAGGGACTGACCGAGGCCGAGATCGTGCAGTGGCACGTGAAGCCGGGCGACGCCGTGGCGGTGAACGACGTGGTCGCCGAGATCGAGACGGCCAAGTCGCTCGTGGAGCTGCCCTCGCCGTTCGCCGGAACGGTGTCGGAGCTGCTCGTGGCGGAGGGCGAGACCGTCGCCGTCGGCACGCCGATCCTGGCCGTGTCGGGCGAGTCGGACGTGCCCGCGCCCGAGGCGCCGCAGGCGCCGGCCGCCGAGTCTTCCACCGGGGCGTCGGACGCCGGCGGCTCGGTGCTCGTCGGCTACGGCACGGGCGGCGAGGTGCAGACCCGCCGGCGCAAGGCCCCGCGCGAGAAGACCGTCGCGGCCGCCGTGGGCGTGGTCGCCAAGCCGCCGATCCGCAAGCTCGCGCGCGACCTCGGCATCGAGCTGTCGGACGTGACCGCAACGGGAGCCGCCGGCGAGGTGACGCGCGACGACGTGCTGCGGCACGCCGAGCAGGCCAAGGTGTTCCGCAACCTCGAGACGCCGCAGTGGCCCGAGGAGCGCGAGCGACGCATCCCCGCCCCGCCGCGGGCGACGCCCCCGCGCCCCGCCGACGACCGCTACGAGGCGATCCCCGTCAAGGGCGTGCGCAAGGCGACCGCCAACGCGATCGTCGGATCCGCGTACACGGCCCCGCACGTCTCGGTGTGGACCGACGTCAACGCCAGCCGCACCATGGAGTTCGTGCAGCGGCTCAAGCAGCAGCCGCAGTTCGCCGACGTGCGCATCTCGCCGCTGCTCGTCTTCGCCAAGGCGCTGATGTGGGCCGTGCAGCGCACGCCCGAGATCAACTCGGCGTGGATCGAGACCGAGGACGGCGCCGAGATCCAGGTGCGCGGCTACGTGAACCTGGGCATCGCGGCCGCGACCCCGCGCGGCCTGCTCGTGCCCAACATCAAGGACGCGCACGCGATGTCGACGCGCGAGCTCGCCGTCGCGCTGCAGAACCTCACGCAGACCGCGCGCGAGGGCAAGACCCGCCCGGAGGACCAGCAGGGCGGCACCATCACGATCACGAACATCGGCGTGTTCGGGATGGACGCCGGCACACCGATCATCAACCCGGGCGAGGCGGGCATCGTCGCGATGGGCGCGATCCGGCAGAAGCCCTGGGTGGTCGACGGCGAGGTGCGCCCGGCGTGGGTGACGACGGTGTCGGGATCGTTCGACCACCGCATCGTCGACGGCGACAAGATCAGCCGCTTCCTCGCCGACATCGCGGCCGTGCTCGAGGAGCCCGCGCTGCTGCTCGACTGAGCGGGGCTCCAGCGAAACAGCATCTGCGCGCCGAGACCGTGGCGTCTGCACGCTGTCTCGGCGCGCACGTGCTGTCTCGCGGGAATGGGGGTGGGTGTCCGTAGGCTCGGCGGGTGGCCTCGCTCGTCCTGACTCCCGCGCTCGTGGATGCGCTGTGCGCGCCCGGCAATGCCGAGGCGGGGCGGATGCTCGCGGATCGGGTGCCGATCCGGATCCTGCGGATCGAGACCGGGCGGGACTTCTCGGGCGCGCTCGTGGCGGTGGGAACCGCGAGCGTCGAGGTCGAGGCGGAGTTCGACGCGGCCGGCGAGGGGCTCGTGCGCTGCTGGTGCGCGGACGACGGGGCCGGCGGCTGCCCGCACGCCGCCGCGGCGCTGTACGCGCTCGCCGAGGGCGACGAGCCGTTCGGCGTGGGCCGGATCGCGGCCCGCGCGGGCGCCGAGACTGCTCGCCCGAGGGGCGGGATCGAGCCGTGGGAGCGCGCGCTACGGGGCATCCTGGAGCCCGCGGCCGAGAGCGACGAGCCCGAGCTGGCGCTGCTGTTCGCCGTGCGCCCGGCCGAGCAGGGCGATCCGCCCGGGGAGGGCGTCGCGATCCGCCCCGCCGTGCGCGGCCGCAGCGGATCGTGGATCCGCTCGGGCGTCTCGTGGGAGGCGATCGGCGACCGCGGCGCGCCGGACCGCGCCACCCGGGCGCTGGCCGACCTGCGCGCGCTGCACGCCTCGCGCGAGAACTTCGCGGCGGTCGGGGCGCGGCTGCGGCCGAGCCGCGGGCACCGCACGTACTACGGCGGCTGGGGCAGCCCGGAGTGGATCCGGCTCGACGCCGTGCCGTCGCGCGGGCTCTGGGCGCTGCTCCGCGAGGCGCACGAGGCCGGGGTGCCGTTCGTGGCGGACGAGCGGCTGCAGCGCGCGGTGGGGCTGGAGCGCGAGGCGATCGCGGCGGCGCTCGACCTGCGCGCGGTGCGCGGCCGGCTCTGGGTGGAGCCGGCGCTGGGCGGCGAGCCGGGCGAGCGGATGCTGCCGCTCGGCGCGCCGACGGTGGCGATGGCCCGCGTGGCGGAGGGCCGCGTGGCCGCGCTCGTGCCGCTGGAGCGGCCGGTGGGCGCCGAGTTCGACCGGCTGCAGCGCACCGGACGGGTGTCGGTGCCCGCCGCGGGCATCGAGGGCTTCGTGCGCGACTACCTCCCGGCGCTGCGCGCCGTGGCACCGCTCGTCTCGAGCGACGGATCGTTCGACGTGCCCGAGCCGGCGCTGCCCACGCTCGTGCTCGCGATCCGGCACGCCCACCCCGTGGCGCGGCTCTACTGGGAATGGGAGTACGACGACAACGCGCCCCGGCTGCCCGAGGCCGAGCGGCGCATCCTCGACGAGGTGGCGGCCGCCGCCGGCCGCTTCGCGCACCTGCTGGGCGAGCGCGGGCGCGAGGAGCCGTTCGTCTCGCGCGACCTCGGCCGCGACGAGACGATCGAGTTCCTCGCCTCCGTGCTGCCGGCGCTCGGATCCGTCGAGCGGCTGCGCGTCGAGGCGCACGACGAGCTGCCGCGATACAGCTTCGCGACGGAGGATCCGCGGGTGCGGATCGGCGCCGATCCGAGCGGGAACGACTGGTTCGAGCTGCGGATCGTCGTCACGATCCAGGGCGAGCCGGTGAGCACGGGCGCGCTGCTGACCGCGCTCTCGCGCGGGCAGACGTACTTCACGCTGCTGAGCGGCACGGTCTTCCCCCTCACGAGCCCGCTGTTCGCGCGGCTGCGCGACATCCTCGCCGAGGCGCGGGCGCTCGCCGACGAGACGTCGGAGACGGTGCGGATCAGCCGCCACCAGATCGACCTGTGGGGCGAGCTGTCGGAGCTCGGCATCGTCGAGGCGCAGCGCAGCGAGTGGTTCGACGCCCTGCGCGCGCTCGCCGACGCGCGCGTCGAGCCGCGCGATCCGCCGCCGTCGTTCGGCGCCGAGATGCGCGACTACCAGCGCGCCGGGTTCAGCTGGCTCGACTTCCTGCGCCGGCACCGGCTGGGCGGCGTGCTCGCCGACGACATGGGCCTCGGCAAGACGGTGCAGGCGCTCGCCGCGCTCGACCAGGCCCGCCTCGACGAGCCGGACGCGCGGTTCCTCGTCGTCACGCCCACGAGCGTCGTGGGGCACTGGCTCGCCGAGGCCCGGCGCTTCGCGCCCGAGCTGGGCGCCGTCGCGCTGACCGAGACGGCCGCCAAGCGCGGCACGACCGTGGCCGACGCCGCGGGGGACGCCCGGCTCGTCGTGACGAGCTACGCGATCTTCCGGCTCGACATCGAGCAGTTCCAGGCCCTCGGGTTCCGCGTGGCGATGTTCGACGAGGCGCAGCAGATCAAGAACTCCGCGTCGCGCGGCTACGCGTGCGCGCGGCTGCTCGACGCGCCGTCGAAGTTCGCCCTCACCGGCACGCCGATGGAGAACGACCTGCTCGAGCTGTTCGCGCTCGCCACGCTCGTCGCGCCGGGGCTGTTCGGAACGCGCGCGCACTTCCGCGAGGAGTACCAGCGCACGATCGAGCGCGAGAACGACCGCGGCCGCCTCGCCCGCCTGCGCTCGCGGATCCGTCCCTTCCTGCTGCGCCGCACGAAGGAGACCGTCGCGCCCGAGCTGCCGCCCAAGACCGAGCAGACGCTCGAGGTCGTGCTGCACCCCGAGCACCGCAGGGCGTACGAGAAGCGGTTCCGGCGCGAGCAGCAGAAGCTGCTGGGGCTGCTCGACGACGTGAACCGCAACCGCGTGCAGATCCTCGCCGCGCTCACGACCCTGCGCCGCCACGCGCTCGACCCCTCGTTCGCCGGCGCGGCCGGGCCCTCGGCCAAGCTCGAGGCGCTCGGCGCGCTGATCGACGAGGTCGTCGCCGAGGGGCATCGCGTGCTCGTGTTCAGCCAGTTCACCGAGTTCCTCGGGCTCGCCGCGACGGTCGCCGAGGAGCGCGGCGTGCCGTACGCGTACCTCGACGGATCGACGTCCCCGCGTCGCCGATCCGCCATGATCGACCGCTTCGTCGGCGGCGAGGTGCCCGTGTTCTTCGTCTCGCTGAAGGCCGGCGGCGTGGGCCTGAACCTCACGGCCGCCGACTACTGCGTGCTGCTGGACCCATGGTGGAACCCGGCGGCCGAGGCGCAGGCGGTGGACCGCACGCACCGGATCGGCCAGGACCGGCCCGTCATGGTCTACCGGCTCATCGCCGCCGGCACGATCGAGCAGAAGGTCGTCGAGCTGCAGGGCCGCAAGCGCCGCCTCTTCGAGGACGTGCTCGGATCGGACGACGTCTCCGGCGCCGCGGCCCTGACGGCGGACGACTTCCGGGAGCTGCTCGCCTGAGCCTTCGTCGATTTTGAGAACCGTTATCGTTCTGCGTAGGGTATGCGCATGACCCGTCGCATGCTGCCCGTCCTGTCCCTCGCCGCCGTCTCGGCGCTCGCCCTCGCGGGCTGCGCCTCGAGCCCCGGCGACGCGGCCGCGGACGAGGGCGGCGTGTCGATCGTCGCGTCGACGAGCGTGTACGCCGACCTGGCCCAGGCGATCGTGGGCGACGCCGCCGAGGTCACGGCCATCATCGACTCGCCCACGCAGGACCCGCACGAGTACGAGGCCACGGCGCGCGACCAGCTCGCGGTGCAGGAGGCCGATCTCGTGATCCTCAACGGCGGCGGCTACGACCACTTCGCCGAGGATCTCGTCGCGGCCGCCGGCATCGAGCACGTCGTCACGGTCGTGGAGTACAACCACGCCGAGGATGAGCACGCCGAGGACGAGCACGAGCACGCCGAGGACGAGCACGCCCACGAGGGCGAGTCCGAGGAGGGGCACGAGCACCACCACATCGAGGGCTTCAACGAGCACGTCTGGTACGACCCGCACACGATCGCGCACGCGGTCGAGGCGATCGCCGAGGAGGCCGAGGCGCTGCTGCCCGACGACGCCGAGACGATCCACGCGAACGCCGAGGAGCTGATCGCGCAGATCGAGGGCCTCGAGACGGGCCTGGGCGAGATCGCCGCCGCGCACGAGGGCGGCACCGTGTTCTTCACCGAGCCGGTGGGCGGCTACCTCGCGGCCGAGGCGGGCCTGACGGATGTCACGACGGAGGGATTCGCCGAGGCCGTGGAGGAGGGGCAGGACGTCGCCCCGGCCACGCTGCTCGCGGCGACGACCGCGATCGAGGGCGGCGAGGTCGACGTGCTCGTGACGAACACCCAGACCGGCGGCCCCGAGACGCAGGCCGTGCTCGACGCGGCCGAGACCGCCGGCGTGCCGGTGGTGGAGTACAGCGAGACCCTGCCCGACGGCGAGACCTACGTCACCTGGATGCAGGCCAACATCGACGCGCTCGCCGACGCCCTGGCCTGATCCTCTCTCCCGCGAACCCGCCCTCGTTCGCCGAACCCGCGCTCCATCCGGGGCGGGTTCGCGGATCGAGGGCGGGTTCGCGGATGTAAGCATGCCGAGAACCGTTATCAGGATCAGCGATAGGCTGAGGGGATGACCGCGCCCGTTCTCGAGATCGACGGCGCCGCGCTGCGCCTGCGCGGGCGCGAGCTGTGGGCCGGCCTCGATCTGCGGGTCGAGCCCGGGGAGTTCGTCGCCGTGCTGGGACCGAGCGGATCGGGCAAGACCACGCTGATGCGGGCGATCCTGGGCCTGCGCGAGCTGAGCGAGGGCGGCATCCGCGTGGCGGGCGAGCCCGTGCGGCGCGGCAATCCGCGCGTGGGGTACATCCCCCAGCAGCTGCCGTTCCCGGCCGACACGAGCCTGCGCGCCCGCGACCTCGTCGCCCTCGGCGTGAACGGCGCCCGCTTCGGCCTGCCGATCCCGCCGCGCGGCGCCCGCGCCCGCGTCGACGCGCTGCTGGAGGCCGTGGGCGCCACCGCGTACGCCGACCACCCGGTCGGGCGCCTCAGCGGCGGCGAGCAGCAGCGGCTGCGCGTGGGCCAGGCGCTCGCCGACGACCCCGCCCTGCTGCTGTGCGACGAGCCGCTGTCGAGCCTCGACCTGGCCAACCAGCAGGCGATCACCGAGATCATCGACCGGCAGCGCGCGAGCGGCACGGCCGTGCTCTTCGTCACGCACGACGTGAACCCGATCCTGGATCGCGTGGATCGCATCCTCTACATCGCGGGCGGGCGGTTCACGCTCGGCACCCCGGAGGAGGTGCTGCAGACGCACGTGCTCTCCGATCTGTACGGCGCGCCCGTGCACGTGCTGCGCGCGGGCGACCGGCTCGTCGTCGTCGGCATCCCCGACGCCGATCCGCACCACGCGCACGAGCACGAGCACGACCACGAGGCCCACGCATGATCCGCCCCGCCCTCGAGTGGAGCGACGTGTTCTCGTTCCAGGACTACGGCGCGCTGCTGCAGCTCGTGTCGAACTCGCTCGTCGCCGGCGCGGTGCTCGGCATCGTGGGCGGCCTGATCGGCATCTTCATCATGCAGCGCGACATGGCCTTCGCCGTGCACGGCGTGAGCGAGCTGTCGTTCGCCGGCGCGGCGGCCGCGCTGCTGTTCGGCGGCTCGGTCGTCGCGGGATCGCTGCTCGGCGCCATCGCGGCGGCGCTGCTCATCGGGCTGCTCGGGGCCAGGGCGCGCGACCGCAACTCGATCGTCGGCGTGCTGATGCCGTTCGGGCTGGGCCTGGGCATCCTCTTCCTCTCGCTCTACGAGGGGCGCAGCGCCAACCGGTTCAGCCTGCTCACGGGGCAGATCATCTCGGTCACGACCCCCGACCTCGGCTGGCTCATCGGCATCTCGGCGGCGGTGCTCGTGGTGCTCGTGCTCGTGTGGAACCCGCTGCGCTTCGACTCGCTCGATCCCGATTCCGCCGCCGCGCGGGGCGTGCCGAGCACCGCGATCAGCATGCTGTTCATGCTCCTCATGGGCCTCGTCGTCGCCGTGGCCGTGCACATCATCGGCGCGCTGCTCGTCATGGCGCTGCTCGTCACGCCGGCCGCCGCGGCGATGAAGGTCGTGCACGGCCCGCTCTCGGTGCCGCTGCTGTCGGCGCTGTTCGGGTTCGTATCGGCCGTCGGCGGCATCCTGCTCGCCATCGCGGGCACCCTGCCGGTGAGCCCGTACATCACGACCATCTCGTTCCTCATCTACGCCGTGTGCCGGCTGATCGCGTGGCGGCGGGACCGGGCCCAGCGCTCCCATGCCCAGGCGGCGTCGAGGAGCGCGGCATAGGATCGGGATCATGGCGCAGCGGAACACATGGCAGCGCGAGCGGGTGCGCGACGCGCTGGGCGAGGCCGCCGGCTTCGTGAGCGCGCAGACCCTGCATCAGTCACTGCGCGAGGCCGAGACGGGCATCGGCCTGGCCACGGTCTACCGCGCCCTCGCGGGCCTGACGGCCGCGGGCGAGGCGGACTCCCTGCAGAGCCCCGACGGCGAGGCGCTCTACCGCGCATGCCGCAGCACCGGCCACCACCACCACCTCATCTGCCGCTCGTGCGGCCGCGCCGTCGAGATCGAGGCGCACGCCGTGGAGCAGTGGGCGCGCGACACCGCCGCCGCGCACGGCTTCACCGAGGCCGAGCACGTCGTCGACATCTTCGGGCTGTGCGAGGAATGCTCGGCCAAGAAGGCCGCGGCCGGGGCGTGACCCGAGCCGGCCGTCGTCCGGAGCCGCGCACCCGCCGCACAACGAAGGCAGATCGAGCACGATGACCACGATTCAGGCGCCCGTTCGCCGTCGCGCGCGCGTTCTTCCTTCTTTGTGCATCGGCCTCGTCGTCGTGGCGGCGCTGTTCGCGTTCGACGCCTTCGCGCCCGCGCTGTTCGAGGCCGAGCTGCCCTCGCGCGCGCAGGATGGGCTCACCCTCGCGCTGAGCGTGCTCATCGAGGCGCTGCCCTTCGTGACGCTCGGCGTCGTCCTCTCCATCGCGGTGCAGGTGTGGCTGCCCGACGGCGTGATCGAGCGGATCCTGCCGCGCGCGGGCTGGGCGCGCCGGGCCGTGCTGTCGCTGCTGGGCATGTTCATCCCCGTGTGCGAGTGCGGGAACGTTCCCTTCGCGCGCGGCCTGCTCATGCGCGGCGTCGGACCGAGCGACGCCCTGGCGCTCCTCGTGGCGGCGCCGATCGTCAACCCGATCGTCATCCTCACCACCCACCAGGCCTTCGGCTGGAGCGACGGCATCCTCGTGGCGCGGCTGCTCGGCGGCTACGCCATCGCCAACCTCGTCGCCTGGCTGTACAGCCGCCACCCCGACCCGCAGCGCATGCTCACGGAGCGGTTCGCGCAGACGTGCGAGGTCGTCGCGAACGAGCCCGGATCGCGCGCGCGGCGCAGCATCGCGCAGCTGGTGGTCGAGCTGCGCGCGGTGATGCCGGCCCTCGTCATCGGATCGGCCCTCGCCGGCGCCGTGCAGGTGCTCGTGCCGCGCAACGCGCTCGTCGCGATCGGCTCCAACCCCGTGCTGTCGATCGTCGCGATGATGCTGCTGGCCGTGACCGTGGCGATCTGCTCGAACGTCGACGCATTCTTCGCGCTCTCGTTCGCCTCGACGTTCTCGCCCGGGTCGCTCGTGGCCTTCCTGCTCGTCGGGCCGATCGTCGACGTCAAGATGCTCGCGCTGATGCGCACGACGTTCACGTGGCGCGTGCTCTCGGGGATCGTCGTCGTCGTCGTCCTGTCGGCATTCGCGATCGGGATCGGGGTGAACCTCCTTGCGTAGCCGCCTCGGATCCCTCGGCACGCGCTGGCTCGGCGTGGGCCTCGCGGCGGTGCTCGCCGTCGTCACGATCGGCCTCGCGTGGACCGACCGCCTGGCCCTGTACATCAACCCTGCCCAGACGTGGTTCGCCGTCGGGATGGCGGTGATCGTGCTGATCGGCGCCGTCGCGTCGTTCGCGCTGCCCCTGGGCGCCGAGGCCGACCACGGGCACGACCACGGCGACGACGACCACGCGCACGGCGAGCGGTCGCCGCGCGTCGCGCTCGCCGTCGGCGCGGTGGGCGGCGTGCTCGCGACGGGCGTGGCGGCCGGCGCCATCCTGCTGCCGCCTGCGTCGCTGTCGGTCGACCTGGCGATGGAGCGCGACACCGGCACGGCGCCGCTGTTCGCGGGCGCCGACGACGTCGTGCTCGCGGCCGGCTCGGACACGAGCGGCTTCGGGGTGGGCGACTGGGCGGCGGTGTTCGCGCGCGCGACGAGCCCCGACGCGTTCGACGGCGCCGAGGTGACCCTCACGGGCTTCGTCACGCCCGCGGGCGAGGGGGAGGACGGCATCCGCCTGGGACGCCTCGTCATCACCCACTGCGTCATCGACGCGCAGCCCGCCTCGCTCCCCGTCGCGCCCGTCGAGGGCGAGTTCCCCGTGGGCGGATGGATCGAGGTCGAGGGCGTCGTCTCCGCCACCGCCGAGGGGGAGCTGGTCGTGGAGCCGGCATCGGTGACCGAGGTGCCCGAGCCCGAGGATCCGTATGAGTACTGACCGCATCCCGCGCCGCGCCGCACGCCTGCGGTCCGCGCGGCGCCACTTCGCCGCGGCCTTCGCCGCCGTCGTCGCGGCGCTCGCCGTGCTCGCCGGCGCGGGCGCCGCCGTGAGCCTGTCGCAGGGGCCGCGCGTGAGCGACGCGCAGGTCGATCCGGCCGCCGCCATCGAGGTGGCCGGCGCCCGGGCGATCCTCACCGCCAATCAGGCGCTCGCCCCGATCGATCCCGCCCAGGTGGTCGTGGAACCGGAGGCGGCGCACACCGTCGAGGCGGCCGGCCGTGCCGTGGGCGTGCGCTTCACGGCGCCGCTCGACGCCGACACCGAGTACCGCGTCTCCGTCGAGGGGGTGCGCGGGGTCGGCGGCGGGCCCGCGGCCACGCTCGAGACCACCTTCCGCACGCCGCCCGCCGAGGTGCTCATCCTGGAGCGCAGCGAGGACGGGGACGACACCATCTACCGCGCCGGCCTGGACGGCGAGCGCGTGGCGGTGGTGAGCCACCCCGAGATCGACGACTTCCGTGCCACGAGCGACGCCATCGTCGTGTCGGTGCGGGAGGGCGGTCGCGCGCGGCTGATCGTGACGGATCGGGACGGCGGGGACCCGCGCGACGTCGCGCTGCCGGGCGATGGGATCATCGCGAGCCTGCAGGTGTCCGAGCGGGGCGGCACCATCGGATACACCTACACCGACCTCGACGCCGCCACCGGCATGCAGTCGGTGCTGCACTTGTCGTCGCTGCGCGATCCGGGGGCGGATGCCGTGCCCGTCGAGGTGGGCGACGAGGCTCCGAGCGTGGACCGCTGGCGGTTCGTGCCCGACTCGTCGGCGCTGCTCATGATCGACTTCGACGGCGAGCTCATCCTCGTCGAGCCGGACGGCGCCGATCCGGCCTTCCTCGGCACGGCCGTGACGATCGACGCCGTCACGCGCGGCACCTACACGGCGGTGGTGGAGCGGATCGACGCCGGGCTCGTCACCCTCGACCTGGCCACGGGCGAGGAGACGCCGATCACCGAGGCCGATCCCGAGCCGGGCACGCTCGGCTTCATCGCGCCCCTCCCCGACGGCGACTCGGTGCGCCGCTACGCCGTGCTCGGCGACGACGGCCTGCCGGCCGCGGCCTCGATCGCGCACGTGACCGCCGAGGGGCAGGCGCGCGAGCTGCTGCACGTGGCGGCGCCCGACGTCGTGCAGCAGGTGTGCGTCTCGCCGAGCGGCCAGTACGTCGCCGTGCTCGTCGCCCCCGACCTCATCGACAACCCGTACGATATGGCCGCCCAGCCGATGCCCCGCACGCTCGAGACGCGGATCGTCGAGGTCGACTCCGGCGAGCAGGTGGGCGCGCTGCGCGGCTTCGACATCTCGTGGTGCCAGGTGGGGCCCTGGTGAGCGGGCTGCGGCCTGCCACCCGCGACGACCTGCTGCCGCTCGCGGTGGAGGTGGCGCCCCGTCTGCTCGGCGCCGTGCTCACCACGGTGGTCGACGCGGGGTCGGGCCCCGAGACGGTGGCGGTGCGCATCACCGAGGTGGAGGCGTACCACGGCGCCGGATCGGGTGACGTGCCGGATCCCGGATCGCACGCGCGCATGGGGCGCACGGCGCGCAACGCGACGATGTGGGGCGAGCCCGGGCATCTCTACGTGTACCTCAGCCACGGCATCCACTCGTGCGTCAACGTCGTGTGCGGGCCCGCCGGCCGCGGCGACGGCTGCCTGCTGCGCGCCGGTGAGATCGTGCGCGGCGCCGACATCGCCCGCCGCCGCCGGCACGTGCGAGGCGTGGCCAGGACCGATCGCGACCTCGCCCGCGGCCCCGGCCGTCTCGGCGACGCCGTCGGCCTGCGCCACCCCCTGCACGATGGCATCGACGCGGTCGCCGGTGGCGAGCTCGGAGGGGCGGTGGCCCGCCTCGAGCTGCCCGTCACGCCGCTGGCGGAGTACGCCACCGGGCCGCGCGTGGGCGTTGCCGGCATCGCCGGCACGTCTGCCTACCCCTGGCGCTTCTGGATCCCGGACGACCCCACGGTCTCCCCCTTCCGCCCCGGCCGAGGAGCTGTGTGAGGCGGTCGACCCCCCCCGGTCGAAGCGACCACCGCAACTGCCATGGTCGCTTCGCTCGCACAGTGATCGGTTCGACGTGATCGGTTGCTGAACGGAGCGGCGGAGCCGCGGAGATGAAGCGACCACCGCAACCGAGCCCACGGGCCGAACTGCGGACACGCTCTGTGCGGCCCGACCGCTCACTCTGCGATGGGCGCCGCGAAGCGGCGCCCGAGCGTGCGGGCGCCATTGCGCCCGCCCCACGCGCGGCCGTCGCGACGCGACGGTCCGAGCCCGCAAGTGCACGCCGAAGGCGTGCGCGCAGCGGGCGAGTCCCGCGTGCGCGGCTGACGCGGCCCCCGCGACAGCCCGAGCCCGAGGAGCGGCCCCGCGAAGCGGGGTCCGACGAGGGCGAGAGTTCTGGTAGTGTAGAACACTGTCTGCGCGCACTCCTGCGCGTAGTTCGTGCATTCCCCACCTGAACACAGCCCGCGAGGGCGGGTGCGGCATGTGCAGACAAGAGATCTTGGGTGGTCCCGTCCGGGGTCACGGTATTGAAGGAGAGTGAACCATGGCTGCTGTGTGCCAGGTGACCGGCGCCACGCCTGGATTCGGTCACAACATTTCGCACTCGCACCGACGGACGAAGCGTCGCTTCGACCCGAACGTGCAGAAGAAGACGTACTACGTTCCGTCGCTCGGCCGTAAGGTCACGCTGAACGTCTCGGCCAAGGGCATCAAGGTCATCGACGCCCGCGGCATCGAGTCGGTCGTCAAGGACCTGATCGCGAAGGGTGTGAAGCTCTAATGGCCAAGAAGGCTCAGGACATCCGTCCGATCATCAAGCTGCGTTCGACCGCGGGCACGGGCTACACCTACGTGACCAAGAAGAACCGCCGCAACAACCCCGATCGCCTCGTGCTGAAGAAGTACGACCCGGTCGTCCGCAAGCACGTCGAGTTCCGAGAGGAGCGTTGATCCATGGCCAAGAAGAGCAAGATCGCGCGTAACGAGCAGCGCAAGGTCATCGTGGCCCGCTACGCCGAGCAGCGCGCGCAGCTGAAGAAGACGCTCGTCGACCCGAACGCGTCGGACGACGAGCGCGAGGCCGCCCGCGTCGGCCTGCAGAAGCTGCCCCGCAACGCCTCGCCGGTGCGCGTGCGTTCGCGTGACGCCATCGACGGCCGCCCCCGCGGTGTGCTGACGAAGTTCGGCATCTCGCGTGTGCGCTTCCGCGACATGGCGCACCGTGGCGAGCTGCCCGGCGTGACCAAGTCGAGCTGGTAATCAGCTCGACTTTGGCGGCACCGTCGTCCTGGTAAGCACCAGAGCAGCGACAAGGGCGGGATCTCCTCCGGGAGGTCCCGCCCTTTCGCGTCGGCGGCCCCATCGCCGCGCCGATAGCATCGGCGTATGCAGCTGGATCCGCTCTTCGCCGAGCGACTGAGGCGCGAGCGCAAGTACTGGGTCTCCCAGGCGCTGCGCCGCCTGAAGACGCGTCTGGGCTGGCCCTGGTTCATGCGGCCGACGGCCGAGCAGGGCGTGGAGGCGGCCAGCCCCGCCGAGAAGGACGTCGCGCGCCGTGCCGCCCGCGCCGAGACGCAGAAGGCCATCAGGGAGCACCGCCCGCACGCCTCGCAACGGCGCGCAGCGCACCGGCGCCAGGCGAGGAACTGGGATCGCAAGGAGCTCGCGAAGTCGGGCGTGCCGGGCCCGGAGGTGCGCACGGCCGAGCACGTCGTGCCGGTCGAGGGCTACCCCGATGTGCGGGTGCGCGTCTACTACCCGACGGCCGACTGGGACATCGCCGCCGAGGGGCCGATCCCCGCCTGCCTGACGTTCTTCGGAGGCGCGTTCCGGATCGGCGGGATCGATTTCCCCACGACCGACGCCGTGAACCGGCGGCGCGCGGCCGAGGCCCGCGTGGCGATGGTGGCGGTCGACTACGCGCTCGCTCCCGAGCAGAGGTTCCCCACCCAGGTGGAGCAGGGGCTCGCCGCGCTGCGCTGGCTCTTCGACCGGGCCGACGAGCTCGGGTTCGACGCGGGCCGGGTCGCCCTGCAGGGCACGTCGGCCGGTGGCAACATCGCCGCCGCCGTGGCCCTGGCCAACCGCGACAGGGACGCCCTGCCCCTGCGCGGCCAGCTGCTCGAGGTGCCGGTGGTCGATCTCACCGGCCGCCACATCGACTTCGCCGCCACGCGCGCGCTCGGCATCCCGACCATCATCATGGCGCGCGAGCTCCTCTCCGTCGCGCGCACGTACCTGCCGCACCGGCGCGACGCGAAGAACCCGCTGGCCTCGCCGATCCGGGCCGCGTCGCTGGCCGGGCTGCCGCCCGCCGTGGTCTTCACGGCCGAGTACGACCCGCTGCGGGGCGACGGCGCGGCGTACGCGGCGGCGCTGCGCGAGGCCGGCGTCGAGGCCAGCGCGGTGCAGTACCTGGGCGTGCCGCACGACGCCGCGGTGTACGCCGGGGTGCTGCCCGCCGCGCGCCGCTGGCACCGCGACGTCGTGGCCGCGCTGCGTCTGCTGCACGACTGACGGGCGGCCTCATCCGTCACATCCGTCACGCCGCGGGGGCGACACGCCGCCCGGATTGCGGCAAAAGCCGCGAAAATCCGCGGAATGCCGGGGCTCGTTGATACATTCAAGGCGGTCGAACGACCACCCGGGGGCAACCGCTCCCGGCCGATAACACCACGTTCTGCGGCGTCCTTCGCCGCTGGAGGATGACATGGCCGACAAGAACATCACCAAGACCGAGCTCGTTGCGAGCATCGCGAGCGCGACCGGTCAGAGCCAGGCCGCCGTCTCGGGCGTGCTCGACGCGCTCTTCACGACCGTGTCCGAGGCCGTCGCCAAGGGCTCGAAGGTCTCGATCCCCGGCTGGATCGCCTTCGAGCAGGTCGAGACCGCCGCTCGCACCGGCCGCAACCCGCAGACCGGCGCCGAGATCAAGATCCCGGCCGGCAAGCGCGTCAAGGTGACCGCCGGCTCGAAGCTGAAGAGCGCCGTCAAGTAAGACCGCGTTCCCAGGGCCGCCCTCCGGGGCGGCCCTTTTCGCGTCTTCGTTCAGGCGGCGCGAAATAGGCTGATCGGGTGACTCCCCGCCTCCTGCGCGTCGCCGGCCCGGCGATCCTGCTCCTCGCCGCCGTCGCGGCCGTCGCGTGGGCGCTCGCCTTCGCGGGCGGGGCGGATCCCCTGGCGATCGGCGACGCCGGGCCCCTCGTGCGGTGGGGCCTGCCGGTGGCCAAGCTGCTCGTGAACCTCTCGGCCGCGGCGATGCTCGGCTCGCTCGTGCTGGCGCTGTTCGCCATGCGTCAGGGCGAGCGGGAGTTCGACGCCTCGCTCGACACCGCCTCGATCGGCGCCGCCGTGTTCACCGTGGCGTCGGGCACGGTGGCCTTCCTCACCTTCCTCGACGTGTTCAACGCGCAGCTGAGCGCCGGTCCGGAGTTCGGCGCGCAGCTGGGCCGGTTCCTCGTCGACACCGAGCTCGGCCGCACGTGGCTGATCACGACGGTCGTCGCCGCGCTCGTCACGGTCCTCGCCTTCGCGGTGCGGGGCTGGATCCCCACCCTCCTCACGGCCGCGCTGGCCGCGGTCTCGCTCCTGCCGATGGCCACCCAGGGGCACTCGGGCGACCTCGCCACGCACGGGCTCGTCGTCACGACCATGGCGATCCACATCCTCGGCGCCGCGGCGTGGCTCGGCGGCCTGCTGCTGCTCGTCGTGGTGCGGCCGCTCCTCGAGGCCGACCGCGTGCGCACGGTGCTGGAGCGCTACTCGTCGATCGCGCTCGTGGCGTTCCTGCTCGTCGCGGCCAGCGGCGTCATCCGCTCGTTCGCCGCGCTCACCTCGCCGGTTCAGCTCGTCACGACGCCCTACGGCATCGTCATGAGCGTCAAGATCGTCGCGCTGCTCGCGATGGGCGCGCTCGGCGCCTGGTACCGCGCGCGGCTCATCGCCCGCGAGCGCCGCGGCGCGTTCTGGTGGGTGATCGCCCTCGAGCTCGCGCTCATGGGCATCGCCTCGGGCGCCGCCGCCGCCCTCGCCCGATCCGCCCCGCCCGTCGGCGAGGACGCGCCGCTCGCGCAGACGCCCGCCGAGATCCTCTCCGAGGCGCCGCTGCCCCCCGAGCTCACCCCCGCGCGGCTGCTCACCGAGTGGGAGCTCGACCCGCTGTGGCTGCTCGTGGGCGTCTTCGGCATCGCGTTCTACCTGGCCGGCGTGTGGCGGCTGCGCCGCCGCGGCGACGCGTGGTCGCTGTACCGCACGGCGCTGTGGGTGCTGGGCATGCTGCTGCTCATCTGGGTGACCAACGGGCCGCTCAACGCGTACGGCCACTACCTGTTCAGCGCGCACATGCTGCTGCACATGCTGCTGAGCATGGCGATCCCGCTGCTGCTCGTGCCCGGCGCGCCCGTCACGCTTGCGGCCCGCGCCATCCATCGTCGCGAGGACGGATCGCGTGGTGCGCGCGAGTGGATCCTGTGGGCTGTGCACAGCCCCGTCGCGCGCGTGCTGACGCATCCGCTCGTGGCGGCGGGCATCTTCATCGGATCGCTGTGGCTGTTCTACTTCAGCGACCTGTTCCGGTGGAGCCTGTACGACCACCTCGGCCACGAGTGGATGGTCGCGCACTTCCTCATCTCGGGCTATCTGTTCGTGCTGTCGCTCGTCGGCATCGATCCCGTGCCGTACCGACTGCCCTACGCGGGCCGGCTCGTCACGCTCATCGTCGTGATGGCGATGCACGCCTTCTTCGGCATCGCCATCATGAGCCAGACGGGCCTCATGGTGGCCGAGTGGTACGGCGCGATGGGCCGCACCTGGGGCCCCACGCCGCTGGAGGACCAGTACATCGGCGGCGGGATCGCGTGGTCGATCGGCGAGATACCCACGCTCATCACGGCCATCACGGTCGCGATCCAGTGGAGCCGCAGCGACGAGCGGCAGCAGCGGCGCAGCGACCGTCACGCCGACCGCACGGGCGACGCCGAGCTCGAGGCGTACAACGCCCGGCTCGCGGCGCTCGCGGAGCGCGACCAGCGCGCGGGCATCTAGCCGCGGGCATCCAGCCGCGACGCCCCGGGCCGGGCGTGGGGCGTCAGCCCTCGAGCAGCGGGGCGCCGATCCGGATCTGCGCCGTGCCGTCGGCGAGGATCTCGACGGTGCCGTCGATCGTGAACGGCACGTCCTCCGAGACGTGGGTGATGCGGCCGGTGGCGATGGACTGCACGTCCATCTCGATGTGGGCGAGGCCGCTCGCCTCGGCGATGCGCCAGTACGCGCCGTCCGGGACCAGCTCGATCGGCGGCTCCTGCACGACCGACCAGGTGGGCAGGGTGCCGGCGGCCAGGCGGTTCTCCAGCGACACCCAGAAGGGGCACCCGGCCGGCTGCAGCACCTGCTGCGAGGCGCACTGCGCGGTGAGGAAGCTGCTCACCTGCTCCGCGACGACGTCGAGGAACTCGGGCGTCGGCGCGGCCTGCAGGTCGAAGGCGGTCGCCGTGAGCGGCTCGTCCACCAGGGCGCGCTGCGGCTCGGCGGCGGTGGTGGGCGTGTCGACGGAGACCTCGTAGATGCCCGGCGCGAAGGCGAGCAGCGACACGGGCGCGAGCGGATCCGCGTCGACGCCGTCGGGGGAGACCTGGCGCTTGTCGATCTCGAACCCGTTCACGGCGAAGCTCATGGAGCCGTGCACCCCCACCTGCACGACGGCGAGGGGGCTGCGGGCGAAGCTCCACGCCGGCACGAGGCCGCTCCAGCCGGACGGGGAGATCCGGAAGGTGGACTCGGCCGTCGTGCCGTCGATCCGGTACGCGACCGTGACCTCGGTGTCGCCGTCGACCTGTCGCTCCTCGACCGCGTGGATGTCGGTGAGGTCGTAGCCGAGCGCGGTGGAGCGCAGCAGGGCGTCGTGCGCGGAGGCGGGCAGGCCCGCCGCCTCGAGCTCGGCGGTGTCGACGGCCACGCCGTCGACGGCCAGCGCGTCGGCCGCCCGGCCCTCGGCGATCAGCTGCACGTATCGCTCGGCGAACGCGCTCGGGCCCCAGAAGCCGCGGTACAGCGAGGCGAACCCGGCGGCGATCGCCGCGATCAGCAGCGCGCCGATCACGACCGTCATCGCGATCTCCAGGCCCGTCCACCTGCGGGGTGACGGTGCCGCGGGGGCGGCGACGGCGCCCGCCGGCGGGTCGGCCAGTGCCGTCTCGCCCCGCTCCCCCTGCTGCATGGCGACAGTCTATGAACGCCGCTTGCGCGACGCCTGGGCATCGCCCCGGTCGATATGCGACCGAGATGCGCCGCCCGCGCGCCCTAGCATGGACGGGTGAGCGCGCCCGTCCTGTCCGCGGAGCAGGAAGCCCTGTTCCGCCTCATCGAGGACACGCGCGAGCACGTCTTCATCACGGGTCGCGCCGGCACCGGCAAGTCCACCCTCCTGCGCCATCTCACGTGGAACACGAGCAAGCAGATCGCGATCTGCGCGCCCACCGGCGTGGCCGCGCTCAACGTGGAGGGGCAGACGATCCACTCGCTCTTCCGCCTGCCGATCGGCCTGATCGCCGACAGCGACCTGGATCAGAACGAGGCCACCCGCAAGATCCTGAACGCGATCGACACGCTCGTGATCGACGAGATCTCGATGGTGAACGCGGATCTCATGGACGGGATCGACCGGGCCCTGCGGCAGGCGCGGGGGCGGCGGGCGGAGCCGTTCGGCGGCGTGCAGATCGTGATGTTCGGCGACCCGTACCAGCTGGCGCCCGTGCCGCCGCGCGGCGACGAGGCGCGGTACATCGCCGATCACTACCGCTCGTTCTGGTTCTTCGACGCGCACGTGTGGGCGGGGCAGGCGCCGGCGTCCGACGGGCTGATCGACCTCGGCAGGCACGGGGCCGATCTGCACATCCGCGAGCTCACCCATATCCACCGCCAGTCGGACGACGGATTCAAGGCGATGCTGAACGCCGTGCGCTATGGGCGGGTGACGAAGGAGATCGCCGACGTCCTGAACGCCACGGGCGCGCGCACGCCGCCGGACGATCCGCACGATCCGGTCATCACGCTCGCCACGCGCAACGACCGCGTGAACGCGATCAACGCCAAGCACCTGGCCCAGCTGCCGGGGCGCGAGCAGAAGGCGCGGGCCGACATCAGCGGCGACTTCGGCCGCGGCGACGCGTACCCGGCCGACGAGGAGCTGAAGCTGAAGGTCGGGGCGCAGGTGATGTTCCTGCGCAACGACGCGGGCGCCAAGGGCGAGCCGCCGCGCTGGGTGAACGGCACGATCGGCACCGTCACGAAGATCGTGGGCGACACGGTGCGGGTGGAGGTGGACCACGAGGAGTTCGAGGTGGAGCCCTCGGTGTGGGAGAAGTACCGCTACGCGTACGACCCGCACACCCGCAAGCTCACGCGCGAGGTCGTGGCCGAGTTCACCCAGTTCCCGCTGCGCCTGGCGTGGGCGGTGACGATCCACAAGTCGCAGGGCAAGACCTACGATCGCGCCATCGTCGACCTCGGCGCCGGCGCCTTCGCCCCCGGCCAGACCTATGTGGCGCTCAGCCGGCTCACCTCGCTCGACGGCCTCTACCTGACCCGCCCGCTGCGGCCGAGCGACATCCGCGTCGACGAGGACGTCCGCCGCTTCATGCGCGGCGTGTGGGAGCGCCAGGGCGCCCAGATGCGCGTGAGCTGACGCCGAGCCCGCGCCCGCTCGCCGAGCCCGCGCCCGATCCGGGGCGGGTTCGCGGATCGAGGGCGGGTTCGCGGGGAGGGACGGCCGCCACGGCTTAGACTCGAGTTTCCGGACCGAGGGAGTGGAATGCGGAGCAAGGCACGGCGCGGCGCGGCCGCGCTCTCGGCGCTGATGGCGATCGGTCTGGCGCTGACGGCGTGCTCGGAGTCGCGGGCCGCAGACGTCGCGCTGCCGTCGCAGGTCGAGGCCGAGCTGCCGGGCGAGACCGTCGACCAGCTGCGCGGGGCCGTCGACCATGCCGTGCAGGCCTCGGGCGCAACCGGCGCGATCGTCGGCGTCTGGGTGCCGTGGAGCGGCACGTGGGTGGCCGGCGTGGGCACGACCGAGCCGGAGGGCGCCGGATCCGAGGTGACGACCGACATGTCGTTCCGGATCGGCGACGTCACGCGGGCGATGACGTGCGACGTGCTGTACGACCTGGCGAAGGAGGGCACGCTCGACCTCGGCGACTCGATCACCGAGCACGTGCCCAGCGTCCCCGACCTGGCCGCGGAGGATCCGGGCGACATCACGCTGCAGCAGCTGTGCGACGGCACGAGCGGGCTGGGTGAGTCGTGGAGCACGGCCGCCGACGCCGTCTACACCACCCCCGCCCGGGAGTGGAACCCCCGCGAGCTCGCCTCCTACGGCCTCGCTCAGGAGCGCGGCGTGCCGGGCGCGGCGTACCGCGACTCGGATGTGGCCTACCTGCTGCTCGGTCAGGCGCTGGAGAACGCGTCTGGCCACCGCGCGTCCACGCTGATGAACCAGTACGTGTTCGAGCCGGGCGGGCTGCGGCAGACGGCGCTGCCGGGCGACGCGGCCGCCGTGCCGTCGACGACGTCCCGTCATCTGCCGGGCTATGTCTCGTCCCAGGCCGACCGCGACGCCGGATGCGTGGCGCCCGCCGACTACAGCGAGCTCTCGGCGAGCGTGGGCTTCACCGACTCGGGCGTCGTCTCGACCATCGGCGACCTCGGGCGCTACGGCCAGATCCTGGCCGCGAACTCGCTCGCGGAGAAGGACAACGGCCGCTTCGACCACAACCTCCCCGTCAACCCCGACGCCGACACCTGGTTCCAGTACGGCGGGGGCGCCTTCCAGGCCGGCACGCTCCTCGGGCAGCAGGGGTCCATCCCCGGCTACGCCGCGAGCGTGTGGGCCGATCCGGCCACGGGGATGGCAGTGGCGGTCGTGCTGAACAACTCGGCCTCGGAGGGCGGGATCGTCGGCCTGCTCGGTCGCGAGCTGGCGGCCATCGCCTCGAAGGCGCCGGCCGCCTCCGGCCAGACGCAGCCGGAGTTCGGGCTGCCGTGGACGGCGGAGTCGATGCACGAGGCGGTCGCCGCCAGCGCGATCTGCCCGATCGGCTAGTGGCCGCGCCGCCGGTGCACCACGACGGGGGCGCCGCGGCGCGGCAGGGCGCCCCCGTCGCACTCGGCCTCGTCGTGCTCGGGCTGGCCTGCCAGGAGATCGGCGCGTCGATCGCCGTGCTGCTGTTCCCGCACGCCGGCCCGCTCGGCATCGTGATGCTGCGCCTGGTGTTCTCGGCGCTCATCCTGCTCGCCATCGCCCGCCCGTCGCTGCGCGGGCGCTCGCGGTCGGACTGGGCCGCGGTCGTGCGCTTCGGCGCCGTGCTCGCCCTCATGAACGGCACGTTCTACCTCGCGCTCGAGCGCCTGGATCTGGGCGTGACGGTCACGATCGAGGTGCTCGGGCCGCTCGCGCTCTCGGTCGCGCTGGCCCGCGGCCGCGCGGCCTGGCTGTGGGCGGGGCTCGCGCTCGCCGGCGTGGCGGCGCTCGGCGCCGGCGGGTGGGGCGAGCTCGACCCGGTCGGCGTGGCCTTCGCGCTCGTGGCGGCCGTGAGCTGGGCGGGCTACATCCGCGGCAGCGCCGCCGTGGGCCGCGCTTTCCCGCGGCTCGACGGGCTCGCGCTCGCGATCGCGGTCGGCGCGGTGCTCGCCCTGCCCTTCGGCATCGTCGATGCGGGCGCCGCGCTGCTCGATCCCTCGCTGCTGGCGCTGGGCGCCGCCGTCGCGCTGCTGTCGTCCACCATCCCGTACGCGGCCGAGCTGGCGGCGCTGCGGCGCCTCAGCGAGTCGGCGTTCGGCGTGCTCATGAGCCTCGGCCCGGCCACCGCCGCGCTCGCCGGCTTCCTCATCCTGGGCCAGCGACTGGAGTGGCTCGAGATCGCCGGCATCGCGCTCGTCGTCGTCGCGAGCGCCGGCGCGGTGTGGGCGGCGCGCGCGAGGGACGATCGCGCGCCCACGGTGGAGCCGGTGGCCTGACGCCCGCCTTGCGGCGGCGTCGCCGCGCCCCGTAGCGTCGCGGTGTGACGGGATCCCACACCGACGACGCGACGCGGACCACGACCGAGCGCAGCGCGCCCGAGGTGCGCGTCGACATGGGGCGTCTGCGCGGGGCCTGGCGCGGCGAGTGCGCGGTGTTCCTCGGCGTGCCGTACGGGCGCCCGCCGGTGGGGGAGCGGCGGTTCGCGGCGCCCGAGCCGGCCGAGGCCTGGGACGGCGTGCGCGACGCGACGCGGCCCGGCGCCACCCCGCAGCGCGGCGACACCGGTGTGACGCTCATCCCCGAGCCGTCGATCCCCGGCGACGACATCCTCAACCTCAACGTCTTCACGCCGTCGCTGGGGCCGGACGCGCGGCTTCCGGTGCTCGTGTACATCCACGGCGGGGGATACGTGTCGGGCTCGCCCGCCTCGCCCTGGTACGACGGCGCGCCGTTCGCCCGCGACGGCGTCGTGACGGTGGCGATCTCGTACCGGATCGGCTTCGACGGCTTCGGCTGGGTGAGCGACGGCGCGACCAACCGCGGCGTGCGCGACTGGCTGCTGGCGCTGGAGTGGGTGCAGCGCAACATCGCGGCGTTCGGGGGCGACCCGGATCGGGTGACGCTCGCGGGGCAGTCGGCGGGCGGCGGCGCGGTGCTCACGCTGCTGGGCATGCCCGCCGCGCAGCACCTCTTCCGCCACGCCTGGAGCATGTCGCCCACCGCCGTGACGATCCCCGAGGAGGCGGCGCAGTCGGTCTCGCGCGCGGTCGCGGCCGCGGCGGGCGTCGCCGGCCCCACCGCGGCCGCGTTCGCCGCCGTGCCGCCCGAGCGGCTGCACGATCTGCTGCCGAATCCCCTCAGCGGCGGGCTGGGCGCGCTGCGCCGCGCGCTGGACGGCGGGATCCCGAACATCGGCCCCTCGGTCGACGGCGAGCTGATCGTGCGGCCCACGATCGCGTCGCTCGCCGCGGGCACGGGGTCGGACAAGCCGCTCGTCGTCGGCGGGATGGACGACGAGTTCTCGATGATCGCCGACGACCTGCCGCGGGCGGTGCGGCTCGTGCCGCTGCCGCTGCTGCTGCGCGTGCTCGGGCTGCGGGGCGAGCGGCGCCGCGCGTACCTGGCGGCAAACGCCGAGCTGCGCGCCCGCGGCCCGCGGCGGCTGCTCGGCCGGTTCGTGAGCGACACCACGATGCGCCGCGACGTCGTGCGCGCCGCGCGGGCGCGAGCGGCGTCGCCCGACACGTGGGTCTACGCGTTCTCGTGGGTCTCGCCCACGCGGCACTGGGCGATGCACTGCCTCGACGTGCCGTTCTTCTTCGACGTGCTCGGTGCGCCGCAGGTGGATCGGGTGGCGGGGCCGAACCCGCCGGAGTCGCTGGCGCGGGCGTACCACGGGGCGGCGCTGTCGTTCATCCGCGAGGGTCGCGTCGACTGGCGGCGGTGGTCGGACGGCGACGTCGCGCGCGTGTTCGACGGCGCGGGCACGCACGACTCGCGCCGCGCCTACGCGGGCCTGATGCCGCTCGTCTGAGCCCGTGCTCAGACGCGGGTGGCGCCGAGCAGGATGACGAGCAGCACGATCGACACGAGCGCCGCGAGCGCCATGAGTGCGGCCAGCACGCGATTGCGCACCACCGGCCGGCGCACCGCGAAGGCGACGACGACCATGGCGATCGCCGCCGCCGCGACGATGCCGATCCCCGTGCCGGCCAGCGCCGGGCCGAGCGGCAGCGCGGCCGCGAGCGACGCGATGCCGGCGGCGGCCAGCAGCAGGCCGGGGATCAGCCACCAGCGGCGCCTGGGCGACTGCAGCACCGGCTGGTTGCGCATGAGCGTGGGGTCGTCGGGACCGCCGGGGGTGCTCATCCGATCCTCCTCGCCTCTGGCCGGTCAGGAAGCCGCGGGGTACGCGCGGGAGCGCAGCAGGCGGGCGAGGTGGGCGGCGTTGCGGGCCGCGCCGTCCATCGTGGAGGCCACCGACGGCGGCGTCTCGGGCAGGTCCTTGTAGTCGGTGGTGCTCATCGCCTCGCCGTTCCAGTACACGGCCGCCTGCGCGGGGATCGTGAAGCCGATGTCGCCCAGCGCCTGGAACAGGATCGCGGAGATGTGGTGGGCGCCGTCCTCGTTGCCCACGACGCCGGCGATCGCGACCTTGTCCCACAGGATCGGCCGCCCCTGCTCGTCCGTCGCCGACAGCTCGGCGTCCAGCCGCTCGAGCGCCCGCTGTGCCACGCTCGAGTGCTGACCGAGCCACGTCGGCGTCACGAAGACGAGGACGTCGGCATCGAGCACCTGCTGCCGGATCTCGGGCCACGCGTCGCCCTCGCCCATGTCGGCCTGCACACCGGGCGCGATGTCGTGGTCGACGAGGCGCAGCTCGTGCCCGTCGATGCCGTGCGCCGCGAGCCGCTCGAGCAGCTGGCGCGCCATGACGTGCGTGCTCGACTCCGCCGGCGACGGCTTGAGGGTGCAGTTCAGTGCGAGTGCCGTGATCTCGTTGTCCGCCATGAGCCCGACGCTACGCCGCGGGCGCGCGGGTGCCCATGCGCTTTCGCGCGGGCCGGGTGATCGCTACCATCCGCGGCCGGGTTCGCGGTTGCCGGCAGATCCGCGTGCTGCTCGGTCGTCGGATCCCGGTGCCCAGTCGTCGGATCGCTGGGCCGGGTGTGGCCACGAGGGTCGGATGCGTCATCCGAGCGCGCCGGGCTCCGGCGAGGGCGCGGGCGATCCGACGACCGCGTCAGCGGCGGCGCAGCTCGACGACGGGGATGACGCGGTCGGTGCGGCGCTCGTACTCGGCGAAGCCCGAGTTCATCTCTGTGAGCTGCCGCCACGCCTCGTCACGCTCCTCGCGCGGCAGATCCCGCGCCCGCACGGGCACGACGCCCTCGTCGGGCGTCTCGATCTCGACATCGGGGTGCGCGAGCAGGTTGTGGTACCAGGCCGGGTGCTCGGGCGCCCCGCCCTTCGATCCGACGACGTGCCACACGTCCGGCGCGTGCCGCCGCGCCGCGAGGGGCGCGACGCGCTCCGTGCCGCTCTTCGCGCCGATGTGGTGCAGCAGCACGAGCCCCCTGCCGAATCCCATGGTCGCGACGTTGCCGCCGTTCGCCCGGAACTCGTCAATGATCCGCTGGTTGAAGTCCGCCATGCGCGCCACGGTACTCCCGCGCGGGGTGGGCGCGGGCGGATACGCCTTACGCCCTGGCGCGGGCCGCCGATAGGGCTTTCTGGCAATCGGCGCGAAAGGCGAAAGACGATGGGGTTCGACCCTCCCGCCGGGTGGTACCCGGACCCGCAGGATCCTGACCGGAGCCGCTTCTGGGATGGCGCCCGATGGACCGAGGAGGTCACGCCGCCGCCTGCCGTCGGGATGATGCCGCCGCCCGCGGTGCAGCCCGAGACGCGAACCCGACGCGTGCCGGTGTGGCTGTGGGTCGTCATCGGGCTCGTCGGCGTGGTGATCGGGATCGTGCTGTCGCCGCTGTTCACCCTCATCTCGCTCGTGGTGCTGATCACCGCGATCGTCGGGCTGGTGAGGGGCACGCCGACGTGGCTGCGGCTGCGCTCCCGGCGCGCGGCACTGGCCGTGACCGCGGCCGCGGCGGCGATGTTCATGGTCACGGGGACGGTCGCGACGACGATCTATCCGAGCGATCCGGAGCCCGTGGCGGCCGAGGACGCCCCGCCGTCGGCGACGGCCGCTCCGACGCCGTCGCCGACTCCGAGTGTCACGGCGGAGCCGGTGGACGAGGAGATCACCGATGTGGCGTTCGAGGGGGAGACCACGACGGTCGCCGACGCCGGGGCCACCGCGGATCGGACGGCTCTCGCGGTTCTGGCGACGCTCGAGGTGAAGGGGCGCGCGCCGAAGACCGGTTACGACCGCGACCAGTTCGGGCAGCGGTGGCTGGACGTCGACCGCAACGGCTGCGACACCCGCAACGACGTTCTGGCGAGGGACCTCGCGGACGTCGTTCGGTCGGGGCCGTGCAAGGTGATGTCGGGCGTGCTCGCCGATCCGTTCACCGGCTCGACCATCGCGTTCGTCCGCGGGCAGGACACGTCGTCGCTGGTGCAGATCGACCACGTCGTGTCGCTCTCGGACGCGTGGCAGAAGGGCGCCCAGCAGCTGACGCCGGATCAGCGTGCGTCGTTCGCGAACGACCCCTTGAACCTGCTCGCCGTGGACGGCGCGGCCAATGCCCAGAAGGGCGACGGCGACGCGGCGACCTGGCTGCCGAAGAACAGGGCGTTCCGCTGCGCCTACGTCGCGCGCCAGGTGTCGGTGAAGGCGACGTACGGCCTGTGGGTGACGCAGGCGGAACACGACGCCATCGCGCGGGTTCTCGCCGACTGCCCGGACGAGCCCGCGCTCACGTCGGCATACGCGGCCCAGCCGCCGGCGCCGGCACCCGAGCCCGTCGTCGAGCCTGCTCCGGCTCCTCCAGCCCCCGCGCCCGCTCCTCCGGCTCCCGTGCCTGCGCCGGCCCCGCCGGCTCCGGAGCCCGCCCCGCCCGCACCGGCCCCGCCGGTCGAGGTCTCCTACGCCAACTGCGACGCCGTGCGCGCGGCCGGGGCGGCGCCCATCTACGAGGGCCAGCCCGGCTACTCGCGCAAGCTCGACCGAGACGGCGACGGCATCGGCTGCGAGTGAGGCAGCGGAGGTGACCCGCCGGACATCGCGTCTGAGAAGTGGAGGGGCTGACGGGAATCGAACCCGCGCTGTCTGCTTGGGAAGCAGAAGTTCTGCCATTGAACTACAGCCCCGCACGCGCCGGAGCGCGTGTCAGCCAGCATAACAGCGTCCGCCCGGCCGGTCGCAGGGCGCACGCCGAGGGCCGGCGCCCGCGAAGGCGCCGGCCCTCGCGGCGATCAGCGCTTGCCTGACACCGCCTTGCGCAGCGTGTTCAGCACGAGCAGGGCCGCGGCGCCGATGCCCGCGACGACCCACGGCTTGCGGCGGGCGAAGGACTTCGCCCGGGTGAGCATCGTGTCGGGGTCGCGGTTCGACACCCACTCCGACGCCTGCTTCAGGCCCTGCGACGCCTTGCCGGCCACGCCGCTCACGACGCCCTCGCCCTCGGCGAGCGAGCCGACCTTGTCGCCGGCCGCGCGCAGGCCCTCGGCCACCCTGTGCTGGCCGGTGGCGGCCTGGTCCTTCATGCCCGCCTCGGCCTTGGCGGCGGTCTCGCTCGCCTGCTCCTTGGCCTCCTCGACCTTCGCCGCGGCATCCTCCGACGCGGCGGCGGCCTCGGCGCGCGCCGCGCCCGCGACCTCCGCGGCCGCCTCCTTCGCGGCGTCCACCGTGCTCGGCGTCTTCTTCGCACCCGGGGTGCTCGTCGGGTTCTGCTCCTGCGACATGTGCGTCTCCTTCCGGACGTTCGGCGCTCGACTATCGATGTAACGCGCTCGCGGCGCCGGGCGCCTCCCGCTTGACGCACCGGGCCGGATGTGTCACGCGAGCGCGCGGGCGTGCCGTCTAGGCTGGTGCCGTGCTGCTCTCGGATCGCGACATCAAGGCCGAACTCGACTCGGGCCGGATCGGGCTGGATCCGCTGGATCTCGCGATGGTCCAGCCGTCGAGCGTGGATGTGCGGATCGACCGGTTCTTCCGGCTCTTCGACAACCACAAGTACCCGTTCATCGATCCGGCCGAGGACCAGCCCGACCTCACGCGCCTCGTGGAGGTCGCGGCGGACGAGCCGTTCGTGCTGCACCCGGGGGAGTTCGTGCTCGGCTCGACGTTCGAGACCGTCACGCTGCCCGACGACATCGCTGCGCGGCTGGAGGGCAAGTCGTCGCTCGGCCGCCTCGGCCTGCTGACGCACTCGACCGCAGGGTTCATCGATCCGGGCTTCTCCGGTCACGTCACGCTCGAGCTGTCGAACGTCGCGACGCTGCCGATCAAGCTGTGGCCGGGCATGAAGATCGGGCAGCTGTGCTTCTTCCGGCTCACCTCGCCCGCCGAGAACCCCTACGGCTCCGGCCCCTACGGCAACCGCTACCAGGGGCAGCGCGGCCCCACCGCGTCGCGCTCGTTCCAGTCGTTCCACCGCACCGACGTCTCGCTCGGCGCGCACGACTGAGGCGCGTCAGAGCAGCTGGCGCCAGTTCGCCCGCGCGAGGTCGAGCAGCTCGTCGCCGCGGCCCGACATCACGGTGCGCAGCGCATACAGGGCGAAGCCGCCCACCTGCTTGGCCGTGACGTTCGGCGGCATCGACAGCTCCTGGCGCTCGGTGACGACGTCGAGCACGGCCGGCCCGTCGTGGGCCAGGAACTCGGCCACGGCATCCGGCAGCTCGTCCGAGCGCTCGACGCGGATGCCGCGGATGCCGAGCGCCGCGGCCACGTCGGCGAAGTTCGGGTTGGTCAGGCCCGTGCCGTAGGTGACGAAGCCGGCCGCCTTCATCTCGAGCTCGACGAAGTTGAGCGACGCGTTGTTGTAGACGACGGTCTTCACCGGCAGCTCGTTCTGCGTGAGCGTGATGAGCTCGCCCAGCATCATCGCGAGCCCGCCGTCGCCCGCGAGCGCGACCACCTGGCGGCCGGGCGCCGCCGTCTGCGCGCCGATGCCGTGCATCAGCGCGTTGGCCATCGAGCCGTGGCTGAACGATCCGATGAGCCGGCGCCGGCCGTTCATCGCGAGGTAGCGCGCCGCCCACACGGTGGGCGATCCCACATCGGCGGTGAAGACGGCGTCGTCCGCGGCGGCCTCGTCGATCAGCCGCGTGAGGTACTGCGGGTGGATCGGCTCCGATCCGCGCCGCGGCACGGCCAGCTCGTCGAGCTTGGCCCGCGTGCGCAGGTAGTGGTCGCGCGCGTCGTCGAGGTGCGAGCGATCGCGGCCCTCGGCCAGGCGCGGCACGAGCGCGGCGGCGGTCGCGCCGACATCGCCCACGAGCCCGAGATCGAGCGGGTGGCGCCTGCCCAGCTGCGAGCCGCGGATGTCGACCTGGATCGTCTTGGCGTGATCCGGATAGAACTGCGGGTACGGGAAGTCGGTGCCGAGCATGAGCACGGCGTCGGAGGCGTCCATGGCGCGGTAGCCCGAGGCGAAGCCGAGCAGGCCCGTCATGCCCACGTCGAAGGGGTTGTCGTACTCGATGTGCTCCTTGCCGCGCAGGGCGTGCACGATCGGCGCGTTCAGGCGATCCGCGAGCGCGATGACCTCGTCGTGGCTGCCCGCCGCGCCGGCGCCGGCGAGGATCGTCACGCGCTTGGCGGCGTTGAGCAGCTCGGCGGCCCGATCGAGTTCGGCGTCGCTCGGGACGACGGTGGGGTTCGCGCGCCGGATGACGGAGGTGCGGTTCGACACGGCGTCGGCGAGGGCGACGTCGCCGGGGATCACGACGACCGCGACCCCCTGCTCCTCGACGGCCGTCCGCATCGCGATCTCGAGCACGCGCGGCATCTGGGCGGGGTCGGCCACGTACTCCACATACGAGCTGCACTCGCGGAACAGCTCCTGCGGGTGCGTCTCCTGGAAATAGTTGGTGCCGATCTCGGACGTCGGGATGTGCGCCGCGATCGCGAGCACCGGCACGCGCGAGCGATGCGCGTCGAAGAGCCCGTTGATGAGGTGCAGGTTGCCGGGCCCGCACGATCCCGCCACGACCGCCAGCTCGCCCGTCAGCGCCGCGTCGGCCGCGGCGGCGAAGGCGGCGGACTCCTCGTGGCGCACGTGCATCCATCGGATCGTGCCGTCCCGGCGCAGCGCGTCGGTGAACCCGTTGAGCGAATCTCCCGGGATGCCGTACACGCGCTCCACGCCGTTGGCGCGGAGGGTGGCGACGATGTTCTCTGCGACTGTGGTCATGCGGAACCCCCTGATCGGCCTGCTTCGAGGCTACTCCCGGGTGGGGCGGGCGGCGCGGGGCGGCAGGGCGCCGCGGGGTCGAGCGTCAGGCGGTATCGCCGTCGACGTAGACCCAGCGGCCGCCGCGCACCGCGAAGCGGCTGCGCTCCGTCATCGCGCCCGGCCCGTCTGGCGTGCGGTAGCGGGCCGTGAAGAGCACCTCGTCGCCCGCCGCCTCGCGGATCTCGAGCCCTGTCCATTCCGTGCCGTCATCCAGGTCGAGCGCGGCCGGGCGCGTGTGCGGGTGCCACGTGCGCAGCAGGTAGTCGGCGTCGCCCACGGCGAAGGCGCTGTAGCGCGAGCGCATGAGCTGCTCGGGCGTCTGCGCATGCCGCGCCCCGGTGTGCAGCGCCCCGCAGCAGGACGGGTACGGATCGCCGGATCCGCAGGGGCAGGCGCGCGCGAAGCTCACCGATCCAGCGTACGGCGATGCCCCGGGCCGGGAGGGTCCGGGGCATCGCCGGGCGGTGCGTGCCCGCGCATCAGGCGGCGCGGCCGCGGTCGAAGCCGGCGAGGAAGCCGCGCTCGAAGGCGCGGTGCGCCCTCATCCGCCCGCGTCGAAAGGGATGCTCCGGCTGGTCGGCGTCGGGTGCGCCGAGGTGGCGGCCCCATCGCGGGTGCGGGCGCATGCCGCCGTGGTCGTGGCCACGGCCGTGGTCGTGGTCGTGCTCGCGGTGGTGGCGGTGCGGGCGCTCGGGCATCCCGTCCTCCTCGCTCCAGCCGAGCGCGCGGGCGATGGCCTCGAGCGTGCGCAGGGTCGTGTCGAGGTCCTCGGCCGGCGCCGCGCCGGCGACGCGGGCGCGGACGGCGGCGACCTTCTCGGCGAGGTGCTCTTTGGCGGCTCGGCCGGCCCCGGTGAGGGACCAGCCGCCGTCGTCGAGGGCGATCCAGCCCAGCCCCGCCAGGTGCGCGAAGAGCTCGGGGTGGTCGTCGATCGCCGGAACGCGCGCCGATCCGTCGATGCGGTTCAGGATGCGCCAGTGCCGGCGGTCGATGGGCTCGTCGGCGAAGGCGGCGTCGATCTCGCGCGAGACGAGGCGATCGACCGCCTTGAGCCAGAAGGCCAGCGGACGGTCGGGGTGGTCGGGGGTGTGCGTGTCGTGGGTGCTCATGGCAGATCCTTCCGGGATCGGGTTGGGAGTTTCATGTCACGTGGCATATGCATGCACTATGACATGCGTCTCAAGTGCATGTCAAGTGGCATGTATCGTGGAGACGTGACTGCGCCCGATCCCGCTGACCAGATCGCCGCCGCGCTCGCGCGCCTGCGTGGGCTGCGTCCCGTCGCCGGCCGCCCCGGCCCCGACGGTGCGTCGCACGGGCCGCACGGGCACGGGCGCCGGCGCGGCCCGATGTCGTGGGGCGCCGTGACGCCCGACGACCTGGGCGACATGCGCGAGGAGCTCGCCCGCCGCCGCGGCACGCGCCCCGAGGGTCCCGGGGGCCTCGGCCGCTCGGCCACCCGCGTGCGCATGCTCGAGGTGCTCTCGGACGCGGGCACGCCGCTCTCGGTCGGCGACCTGGCCGACCGGCTGCACATCGATCAGCCGCGCGCGAGCCGCGTCATCCAGACCGCCGTGCACCTGGGCCTGGCCCGCCGCGAGGCCGACCCGCGCGACGCGCGCCGCACCCTCATCGCCCTCACCGAGCACGGTGCGCACGCCGTGGCCGACACGACCGTGACGATCCCCATGGCCGGCGGCGTCGACTCCCTCAACGTCGCCTCGGCCGCCGCCGTCGCCCTGTGGGCGCTGCGCTTCGCCCGGCGCTGATCCGGTTCAGTCCTCGGCCGCGGCCGACGGGGGGCTGAGCACCGGCAGCGCCTCGGGGCGCTTGGGCAGGATGTGGTCGCCCGAGGACTGGTGGCGCAGGCGCCGCAGCACCCACGGCACGAGATGCGTGCGCGCCCACACGAGGTCGTCGCGGCGCGCCTCGGTCCACTTGCGCTCGGGCAGGGGGTCGGGCTGCATCGGCTGCAGGTCGTTCGGCACGTTCAGCGTGCGCAGCACCATGCGGGCGACCTCGTGGTGCCCCAGCGGGTTCAGGTGCAGGCGGTCGGGCGACCAGAACCGCGCGTCCTGGATCTCCTTCAGCGCCCACAGATCCGCGACGATCGCGTCGTGGCGCTCGGCGACCGCCCGCATGTTCTCGTTGTAGATCGCGATCCGGCCGCGCAGCGCACGGAAGACGGGGTTCCAGCCCACGTCGAAGCCCGTGAAGATGACGACCGCGGCTCCCGTGCCGGCGAGCTTCGCCACGGCCTCGTCGAAGAGCACGGCGATCTCGTCCGGGTCGGTGCCGGGCCGCAGCACGTCGTTGCCGCCGGCGCAGAGCGTGACGAGGTCGGGCTGCAGCGCGACGGCGGCGTCGAGCTGCTCGGCGGCGATCTGGCGGATGAGCTTGCCGCGCACGGCGAGGTTGGCGTAGGCGAAGTCGTCGACCTGGCTCGCGAGCACGTCGGCGACGCGATCCGCCCAGCCGCGGTGCCCGCCGGGCGAGTCGGGCTCGGGGTCGCCGATGCCCTCGGTGAACGAGTCGCCCACCGCGACGAAGCGGCGCCAGGGATGCGGGCCCTCGTTGGCGACGTCGGGAGTCCGGGAGGAAGTCGTGTCGCTCATGACAGGAAGACTACGCGGAGCGCCGTGTCGGCGGCCTCGCTTATCGTGGATGGGTGCTGTCACCGTCCTTTCCGCAGAGAGCGCCCTGGGGCACCGCGGGAAGCCTCAGGGCCTGGCAGCAGGAGGCCCTCGACGCCTACGAGGCGGCCGGCAAGCGCGACTTCCTCGTGGCCGCCACGCCCGGCGCCGGCAAGACGACGTTCGCCCTCACGCTCGCGCGCAAGCTGCGGCACGAGGACGTCATCGACCAGATCATCGTCGTCGCGCCCACCGAGCACCTCAAGACGCAGTGGGCCGACGCGGCCGCTCGCGTGAACATCCGCCTCGATCCTGCCTTCCGCAACAGCCACACCGCCCCGTCCCGCCAGTACCACGGCGTCGTCGTCACCTACGCGCAGGTCGCCGCCAAGGCGATCGTGCACCGCGCCCTCACCGAGCGCGCCCGCACCCTCGTCATCCTCGACGAGGTGCACCACGGCGGCGACGCGCTCAGCTGGGGCGATGCGATCCGCGAGGCGTATGAGCCCGCCACGCGGCGCCTGCTGCTGAGCGGCACGCCGTTCCGCAGCGACGACGCGCCGATCCCGTTCGTCGAGTACGCGCCCGACGAGCAGGGCCGGCGCACCTCGGTCACCGACTACGCGTACGGCTACGGCCGCGCGCTCGCCGACGGCGTCGTGCGGCCCGTGCTGTTCCACGTGTACTCGGGGCACATGAAGTGGCGCACGCGCGCCGGCGACGAGCTCGAGGCGCACCTGGGCCAGGACAACATCAAGGACGTCACGGCGCAGGCGTGGCGCACGGCGCTCGATCCGAACGGCGAGTGGATGTCGGCGGTGCTGCGGTCGGCGGATGCGCGGCTCACGGAGATCCGCCACCATGTGCCCGACGCGGGCGGCCTCGTGCTCGCGACCGACCAGACCGCCGCGCGCGCCTACGCCAAGCTGCTGCACTCGATCACGGGCAAGCGGGCGACGGTCGTCCTCTCCGACGACGTCGAGGCGTCGCGGCGGATCGAGCGGTTCAGCGAGAGCGACGACCGCTGGATGGTCGCCGTGCGCATGGTGTCGGAGGGCGTGGACGTGCCCCGCCTCGCGGTGGGCGTCTACGCCACGTCGTCGTCGACCCCGCTGTTCTTCGCGCAGGCCATCGGCCGCTTCGTGCGCGCTCGCCGCCGCGGCGAGGCCGCGAGTGTGTTCCTGCCCCACGTGCCGGTGCTGATGGCGCACGCGAGCGAGATGGAGCGCCAGCGCGACCACGTGCTCGACCGCGGCGAGAAGGACGAGGACGGCCTCGACGACTCGCTGCTCGAGGCCGCCGAGCGCGAGGAAAAGGCCTCCGACGCGCTGATGGAGGAGGGGTCGTTCCAGGCGCTCGGATCGGTCGCGCACTTCGACCGGGTCGTGTTCGAGGGCAAGGAGTTCGGCCAGCTCGCGGTGCCCGGCACCGAGGAGGAGCAGGAGTTCATCGGCCTTCCCGGCCTGCTCGAGCCCGAGCACGTGCACGAGCTGCTCATGCAGCGCGTGCAGCGGCAGTCCAAGCACCGCCAGGCGCGCGAGTCCCGCGAGCAGGAGGGCGAGGTCACCACGACGCTGCCCGAGCCGCTGCACCGCACGCTCAAGGAGCAGCGGCAGCTGCTCAACAGCCTCGTCGGCGTCTACGCGCGCCAGACCGGCCAGCCGCACGGCGCGATCCACGCCGAGCTGCGCCGCACGTGCGGCGGCCCCGCGGTCGCGCAGGCCACGGTGGCGCAGCTGCAGAAGCGCATCCAGGTGCTCCGCCGCCGAGTGCACTCGTAGTCGCTCGTCCGGCGCGGGGGTGCGGCTCGGTTCGGGAGGGGATCCCGGTTCGAGAGGACGGATCGGCGGGGTTCGGTCCTCGGGAGTGGGGATCTCCTCTCGAAGCGCCCGCGGTCAGCGGCCGATCCGCCGTTCGGATCCCCGAAATGCTGTCAATCCGGCCTCCCGGGCCGGGGAGCGCGGCGGCCCGCGGATAGCGTTGTGCGGTGAGCGACGCCCCATCCCAGACCCCGAACGCCCCGACCGCCGCCGACCGGCGCCGGTTCGCCCAGTACATCGCGGACGAGCGCGCGGAGGCCGCGGTGTACCGCCGTCTCGCGCGGCTGCGCGAGGGCGAGGAGCGCGAGATCCTGCTCGAGCTCGAGCGGGCCGAGCAGCGCCACGAGGAGCACTGGGTGCGGCTGCTGGGCGGCATGCCGCCCAAGCTCCCGCGTGCCCGGCTCGCCGACCGCTTCACGGGCTGGATGGCCGCGCGCTTCGACTCCGTCTTCACCCTCGCGCTCGCGCAGATGGCCGAGAGCCGCTCGCCGTACGACAAGGATCCGTTCGCCACGCCCGCCATGCGCGCGGACGAGAAGATCCACCACGAGGTCGTGCGGGGGCTTGCGGCCCGCAGCCGTCGGCGGCTGTCGGGCACGTTCCGCGCCGCCGTCTTCGGCGCCAACGACGGGCTCGTGAGCAATCTCGCGCTCGTCATGGGCATCGGCGCGACCGGCGCCGCGCCGCACTTCGTGCTCTTCAGCGGCATCGCCGGCCTCCTCGCCGGCGCGCTGTCGATGGGCGCGGGGGAGTTCGTCTCGGTGCGCTCGCAGCGCGAGATGCTCGACGCGACCGAGCCGAGCGACTTCGGCGACCGCTACCTGCCCGACCTCGACATCGACGCCAACGAGCTCGCCCTCGTCTACCGCACGCGCGGGCAGAGCGAGCAGGAGGCGGCGGAGCACGCGCGGCGCGTGATCGAGGCCGCGCACGCCGGCACGATGCCGACCGGGCCGCACGCGATCGACGCGCACGAGGTGGTCGGCGGGGCCTTCCGGGCCGCGTGGTCGAGCTTCCTGTTCTTCGCCTCCGGCGCGATCATCCCCGTGCTGCCGTGGATCTTCGGCCTCTCCGGCATCCCGGCCGTCGTCATCGCGCTCGTCCTCGTGGGGATCGCCCTGCTGCTCACGGGCGGCACGGTCGGTCTGCTGTCGGGTGCGTCGCCGATCCCGCGCGCGCTGCGCCAGCTCGGCATCGGCTTCGGTGCCGCCGCCGTGACGTACCTGCTGGGCCTGCTCTTCGGGGTGAGCATGGCGTGACGCGCCCGGGCGTCGGCCCGGTGCGGGGATCGGGTGGGGATCGTGGTAACGTTGTTCCTCGGTCCGCAGTGCGGATCACACCCAATGCGCGGGTGGCGGAATAGGTAGACGCGCTAGCTTGAGGTGCTAGTGCCCGTATTAGGGCGTGGGGGTTCAAGTCCCCCCTCGCGCACGCGACTGAAATGGCCCCTGACCTGGGATTTAGTTCTCCGGGTTGGGGGTCTTTCGCGTCGGAAGTGCTAGAAAAAGTGCTAGGCCTTGCCGAGGTGGGCGGCGAAGCGGTCTACTGCCGAGCGTTGCATGGTTGGGGTGACGTGGGAGTAGATGTTCATCGTCGTCGTGATCGTTGAGTGCCCCAACCGCTCCTGCACGACCTTGGGATGCTCCCCGAGTTCCAGCAGCAGGGTCGCGTGGGTGTGACGCAGGCCCTTGATCGTGACGCGGTGCAGGGAGTCGAACCTCGCGGTCGCCCACTTGAGGCGGCGATCCCACCGGCTGGTCATCGCGTCGGGTGAGCGGAGCTTCCCGTCGTCGTCTCCGAAGACGTAGGCGTCGGCCTTCGCCAGCTCGAACGACACCTCAGCGCGGGTGACCTTGTAGGAAGCAAGCACCTTGAGGGTTTCGGCGTCCACGTCGATGACGCGGGCTTGTCCGGTCTTGGTGGTCTTCGTCTTCGTCCAGTCGTCGGTATCGACGGCGCGGCGGATGCTGACTCGCATCGTCTTCGCGTTGATGTCCGACCACTTGAGGGCGAGTGCTTCTGAGCGGCGCATGCCTGTGTAGGCGATGAGTCTCCATAGTGGGAACAGTTCGTCTTCGAGGGTGTCGCGGTTCCAGGTGAGGAAGGTCTGCAACTGCTCGGCCGTCCACGTCGCGATCTCGGGTTTCTGCGCCCGTACCTCGCTGGACTTCGGGGGCTTCACGGTGCGCTTCTTCTTCGCCGGGTTCACCGTCAGGTGCCCGTCGTCTATCGCCGCGTCGAGGATCGCACCGAGCACGACATGCACCTTGTGGACGCTGTTGGCCGACAGCGGCTCGCCTTTGCCGTACTCGTCGCGGCGGCCGTGGTCTTCGAGGTCGCGGTAGTGGCGCGCGATCCTCGTGGCGGTGAGCTTGTCGAGCCGGATACTGCCGAACTGGGGGCGGATGTGGTTGCGGATGATCTTCTTGTATCCCTTGATCGTGGACGCCGCGAGCTTGAGCCCTGCCGCCCATTCATCCGCGTAGGTGCCCACCGTGGGCACGTTGTTGCCGAACTTCTCGTTCTGCTTCCGCTGCTTCAACGCCTCCTGCAAGGCGTCGTTAGTGGCGTCCCGCATAGTGGTGTAACTGCTCGGTGGTCGGCCTCGTCGTGAACGTGGGCGCGGTCACCGTGTGATCCTTCGAGGAATCTCCTACAACCCTCTCGAATGGAGTCATCACGATGACCGCTCCTCACATTGTCGACCGTGCTGGCCTGCTCGGTGAAGCCCTCGCTGAGGCGTCGCCGGATCTGATGCGGCAGCTGCTGCAGACGATGATCAACGCGCTGCTGTCCGCGGACGCAGACGCTGTCTGGAGCCTGTCAAATGGTGTGTGTAAGGGGTGGGTCTCCTTACGAAAGGAAGCACCACATTGGCGATCGACAAGCAGGCGCGTGAAGCGCGCCGTAA